>NZ_QMIN01000055.1:63303-81782 GCF_003287795.1 Actinomyces sp. Z5 | reverse complement strand
CGTTGGACCGCCGTAGCCGCCGGTTACAGCGGTCCAACGGGGCGTGGGCGGTCCAACGGGGCGTGGGCGGTCCATCGGGGCGTGGGCGGTCCATCGGGGCGTGGGCGGTCCAACCGGGGCGGTGCAAGACCCACTCGCCCCCTTCGTCGGGCGCACACAGCCCACTCAAGCTGGAGCCCGGTAGCCACCGGATACGACGAACTCGCCGCCCGCTACCAGACCACCACCCACATCGCCAGCACCGACCCACCAGCACAAACGACTCACACAACACGACCTAGGGCATCGGCGCCGCGCACGCTTAGCCGCTCGCCTCAATCATTCCAATCGGGACTTTTCCTTGAAAACAAGCCATTGTTGAAATTGCCCGGTATTCGGCGCCGACGCTCCCATGTGCGGCGAAGGCGCCGGCGCACATGGGAGCTTTCCCGCGTCCGCGGCGCGCTCGGTGAAACCGCGGAATCTCGCGGTTCGTGTACTGGGCGTCGACGGCTAAGCGTGCGGCACTCGTATTGACGCATCTTGACACGCGTAATGAAGGTCGGAGCGGGTGCGTCCCGGGCCGGCCTGCGGTCCTGTGCGGACTGCGCGCCGCCGAGATTACGGCTGCGTGCCTGCACGGCGCCGCCGGAGCGCCTGCCGCCCGCTCAGTCGAGGTCGACGACGACGGGCACGTGATCGCTGGGGCCCTTGCCCTTGCGCTCGTCCCGGTCGATGGCGGCGTCCCGCATGCGCGTCGCGAAGGCCGCCGAGCCGTACACGAAGTCGATACGCATGCCCTCGTTGCGCGGGAACCGCAGCTGCTGGTAGTCCCAGTAGGTGTAGTTGGTGACGCGCTCGCGGGTGACCTCCCGCAGGCCGGCCGCCTCCAGCGCCGCCAGGGCCGCCCGCTCCGGTTCGGACACGTGCGTGGCGCCCTCGAAGACGCTCATGTCCCACACGTCCTCGTCGCGCGGCGCCACATTCCAGTCACCCACCAGCGCCAGCGACTGGCTCGGATCCGCCGCCAGCCAGCCGGCCACGGCCTCACGCAGCGCCGCCAGCCAGGCCAGCTTGTACTGGTAGTGCGGGTGGGTCAGCTCCCGCCCGTTGGGCACGTACAGGCTCCACAACCGCACCGGGTCGCCGTCCCCGCCCCCGACGGTGGCGCCCAGCGCCCGCGCCTCCACCACCGGCTCGGCCCCTGCCTTCGCGGCCCAGCCCGGCTGCCCGGGGAAGGCGGTGACGACGTCCGTCAGCCCCACCCGGGAGGCGATGGCGACGCCATTCCACTGGTTCAACCCGTGCACGGCCAGTTCGTAGCCGGCCGCCTCGAAGGGTGCGTGCGGGAACTGGTCGGGGCGGCACTTGGTCTCCTGCATGGCCAGCACGTCCACGTCCCGGCGCTGCAGGAAGTCGACGATCCGGTCGACGCGGGTGCGGGCGGAGTTCACATTCCAGGTGGCCAGGCGCATGCGTGCAGGCTACCGCGACCACTTGCCGACGACGACGGGGCCGGGCGATTAGGCTCGCCGTATGGGAACCGCACTCATCACCGGCGCCACCAGCGGCATCGGCCTGGAGCTGGCCTGGCAGCTCGCCGAGGCCCACCACGACCTCGTCCTAGTCGCCCGCACGCGGACGCGGCTGGACCAGGTCGCCAAGCACATCAGCCAGGTGGCGGGCGTGGGCGTGCAGGTGATCGCCGCGGACCTGTCCGTTCCCGCCGACGTCGCCCGCGTCGCCGAGCGCCTGCGTGTCGAGGCGCCCGCAGCCGGCCCCTCGGCGGGCCCGGCGCGCTCTGATGCCCCCCACACCGCCGCGCAGGTGGCCGCCCGCCCCATCGACCTGCTCGTCAACGACGCCGGCTTCGCCGTCGGCCAGCCCTTCACCAGCGGCGACATCGCCCAGGAGCGGCGCGCGCTGAACGTCATGGTCGGCGCCGTCATGGAGCTGACCCATGCGGTCCTGCCGGGGATGATCGCCCGCGG
Source organism: Actinomyces sp. Z5 (assembly GCF_003287795.1). NCBI lineage: Bacteria > Bacillati > Actinomycetota > Actinomycetes > Actinomycetales > Actinomycetaceae > Actinomyces > Actinomyces sp. Z5. The sequence continues at coordinate 79,812 of NZ_QMIN01000055.1, read as the reverse complement.
GCACGGTGCCGTCCTCAACGTCTCCTCCGTGACCGCGCTGACCGCGATGGGCACCTACGCCGCGCATAAGGCCTGGGTGCGCACCTTCACCGAGGGGCTGGCCAGTGAGCTGCGCGGCACCGGGGTGACGGCCACCGTCGTCAACCCCGGCCTGACCCGCTCGGAGTTCCATGACCGCGCCGGCATGGAGGCCGCCTGGCCGCAGATCGCCTGGCTGCGGGCCGACGACGTCGCGCGGGCCGCGCTCGCGGCGGTGCGCCGCGGCCAGGTGATCTGCACCCCATCGCTGCGCTACCTCGGCGTCAACGCCCTGCTGCGCCTGGCGCCCCGCGGGGTGGTGCGGCGCGTCGCCGGGCATGCCAGCGTGCGCACGCGGTACTGACTTCGGTACCTGCAGGGCATAGGTCCTGACTTTTCCTGACATCCTGTGATATCCTGCATAAGGTCAGGAAGCCCTGTGTAGGTCCGTGTTCCCAACGGACGGGGCGTGACATTCCCGGAGCATGAGGGGGTGCCGCGTGGTAGGTCTCGTCAGGGCGCTATGGCGCGGCTACACGCGCTTGTTCAGCGGCTGGACGCGAATCGCGCTGGCGGCGCTGCTCGGCGTGGTCCTGGGGGTCGGCGGCTTCACCGTGTACTACTCGGGCGTCGCCGGCTACCTCGGTGACGATCCGGCCACCTGCGCCAACTGTCACGCGATGGATGAGCAGTACGAGGCCTGGCAGCGGGGCAGCCACCATGACGTGGCGACCTGCAACTCCTGCCACGCCCCGCACGACAACATCGTCTACAAGTACATCAACAAGGCGGACAACGGCTTCTGGCACTCCCTGAAGTTCACCTTCCAGAACTACCCGGAGAACATCCAGATCCGCGAGCACAACCGCGAGATCACCGAGGCTGCCTGCCTCTACTGCCATGGCGACTTCGTCGACCAGGCCACCAACAGTTCCACCCACAAGGACGAGACGGTGTCGTGCATCCGCTGCCACGACGGCGTCGGGCACATGAGGTGACGCGACATGAGTACCGAGAGGGAAGATGCTGCTATGGAGGACCCCCAGGTGGATGCTCCGGAACTCGACGACGATGCCATCGACTCCGACGCCGGGGACGACGTCGGCGTGGCGGATGACGCCAAGAAGAAGTCCCGGCCCGGCCGCTCCCGCAAACTGGTGCCGGCCCTGGTGCTGGTGACCGTGGCCGTGGCCGCGGCCGCCGTGACCTGGCTGCTGACCACGATCTTCGAGCACAAGCAGGAGTCGGCGGCCTCCTTCACCGAGGTGGTGGAGCTGACCGACACCTCCTACGACCCGGCCGTATGGGGGCAGAACTTCCCCATCCAGTACGAGCAGTACCTCAAGACCATCGAGGACACCGACGGCGACTTCATCCCCGCTACCCCCACCGCCGATGATCCGCGCGAATACCACACGCTGTCCCGGATCGAGTCCGAGACTCGCGCGCAGCGGATGTGGCGCGGATACGCCTTCGCGGTGGACTACACCGAGCCGCGCGGACACGAGTGGGCGCTGGCGGACCAGCGCTACACCGAGCGCACCGGCGAGCGCTTCAACCAGCCCGGCACCTGCCTGAACTGCCACGCCTCCATGCCCGAGGTCTATGACGAGCTGGGCGACGGCGACCGTGAGGCCGGCTTCCACGCCATGAACGCCATGAGTTACGACGAGGCCTATGAGCACGCTTCCTCCTCGATCGCCTGCATCGACTGCCACGACCCGCAGACGATGGAGCTGACCATCACGCGGCCCGCCTTCATCGACGGCATCCGCAAGGCCAAGGCCGCGGAGGGTGTGGAGGACTACGACGTCAACCGGGACGCCACCAACCAGGAGATGCGCACCTACGTGTGCGCCCAGTGCCACGTCGAGTACTACTTCGCCGGAGACTCCAAGACGCTGACCTTCCCGTGGGACAACGGTCTGACCGTCTACGACGCCATGGACTACTACGACGAGGTCGGCTGGACCGACTTCACCCACGAGGAGTCCGGCGCCGACCTGCTCAAGGCACAGCACCCCGACTTCGAGACCTGGTCGCAGGGCATCCACGCCGCCAACGGAGTGACCTGCGCCGACTGCCACATGGCCTACAGCCGCGTAGGCGCGAACAAGGTCTCCAACCACCAGATCATGAGCCCGATGGCCAGCGACGAGACCATCAACGCCTCCTGCCTGACCTGCCACCACTCCACCGCGGATGAGATGCGCGAGCGGGTGGACGGCATCCAGACCCGCTGGCAGGAGTCGCTGAACGTCTCCTTCACCGCCCTGGATGCGCTGATCACCGACATCGCCGCGGCCGATGCGGACGGCAGCGCGTCGGCGGAGGAACTGGCCACCGCCCGCGACTACCAGCGCAAGGCGCAGTTCGTGATCGACTACTCCTTCTCCGAGAACGGCCGCGGCTTCCACGCCCCGGCGTACTCGATCTCCATCCTCAACCAGTCGACCGACTGGGCCCGCTCCGGGCAGTTGGCGCTGCGCGGCGTCGAGGTCGAGAACGGGATCGGCCCGGCCATCCCCGAGCAGCACATGCCGGACAGCGGCAACTGACGGGGCGCGGGAACGGTATGACCCAGGCGCAGGACAGCTCGGAGCAGCAAGCAGCAGGCACCGTCGACCAGCCGGATCGGGAGGCACTGGCGGCCTTCCTGGCCACCGCCCCGGAGGAGCTGAAGGGCTGGGCGGCCGCCCAGCTGGACGCGCTTCAACCCACCGCTGAGGCAACGGGCGAGGCGGACGGGGAGGCGGACGCGCCCGACGGCGGCACCGCCCCCTCCGGGCCGGACGCGCAGGGCGACTCCGACTCCGACGTCGAGGCGGCGGCCGACGTCGAGGACCTGCTGGCCGACGACGACGATGCCGCCCCGCGGCCGCGGCGGAGTGCCTCGGCGGGGCGCGAGCGCACCCCCTCGGCGATTGAGCGCCGCACCGGCGTCTCCCGCCTGAACCTGGCGCTGGTGGCGCTGCTGGCCGCCGCCGTGGTCATCATCGTGCAACAGGCGGGCCGGGGCGACACCGCGAGCACGGCCCTGCCCGAAGGCCACCCGTCGGTCGCCGCCACGGCCGCGGCGAGCGCCGTCGCCGCCATGGATGAGGCCGAGCCGGTGGACGCCGAACGGGAGGCGGAGCTCCGGGCACAGGCCGAGGCTGACCCCGAGGACATCGAGTCCCGCCAGGAGCTGGGCGTCATGTACCTGAAGGCGGCCCTGTACCAGGACTCCATCACCTGGCTGCAGCAGATCCTGGACCTCGACCCGGACAACCTCGACGCCCTGCTGACCATCGGCGTGGCCGAGTACCAGTCCAACCGGTACGAGGAGGCCGAGACGCACTGGCTGCGCGCCTCCGAGATCGATCCGGAGGTGGCCGAGCCCTGGTACAACCTCGGCTTCCTGTACATGGCCCGCACCCCGCCCGACGCCGAGCGGGCCAACCAGTGCTGGGAGAAGGTGCTCCAGCTCGCCCCCGACTCGGAGATGGCCGCCAACGTCCGCGGCCACGTGACCACCATGGGATCGGCCACCGCGACGCCGAGTGCGGGGTGAGCGGATGGAGCTGACCCTTCCGGTCGCCCTGCTGGCCGGCCTCGTCTCCTTCGCCTCGCCCTGCTTCCTGCCGATCGTGCCCGCCTTCGTGGGGCAGCTGGTGGGCGCGGACGCGGGCCCGGTACGCCACCGCACCGCCCTGGCCAACTCGGTGAGCTTTGTAATCGGCTTCTCCGTGGTGTTCATCGCCCTGTGGGCCTCGCTGGGGCTCCTCGGGCGCTCGCTGGGCCCCCACGTGGTCTACGCGCGCATGGCCGGCGGCGCGGTGCTGGTGCTCATGGGGCTGCATGTGGCGGGCATCCTGACACTGCGGCCCTTCGACACGCTGGTGCGGGCGTCGGGCCCCGCCGACGCCGCCGGGTCGCCGCTGCGCGCCGCCCTGATGGGAGTCGCCTTCGGGGCGGGCTGGACCCCGTGCATCGGCCCGATCCTCGGCGGGATCCTCGCCCTGGCGACGGCGAGCCCGACGGCGTGGTCCGGCGTCGCCCTCATGGCCGCCTACTGCCTGGGCCTGGGGATTCCGATCGTCGCCGTCGCCATGGGCTCGGCCCAGGCCACACGGAGGTTCGACTGGTTCCGCCGCCACCACGTGGGAGTCTCGCTCGTAAGCGGGGGCATCCTCGTGGTCATTGGGCTGCTTATGATCGCCGGACTGCTGGGAAGACTGTCCGCCCTGATCCCCACCCCGGGGCTGTGAGGAGGTACCTGAAGGTGAGACAGACCGACACGCGGCCGACCGGGCCGGCGCAGTCGCCCGCCGCGAAGCAGGCGGGCACCACCGGTGAGCCCGGCGGCGCCGGAGCCGTGGACGGCCTCGATGATCAGGCCGCGCCGTCCCCGGGTCAGCTGGCCGGGCAGGTGTACGCCTTCCTCTACAACAAGACCGTCGGCCTGGTGCTGATCCTGTTGGCCGGCCTGCTGGGCCTGCTGGGTGCGATCCTCCCGCAGATGCCCGCCTCCGCCAGGGCGGATGCGCAGGCCGCCGAGCAGTGGCTGGAGCAGGTGCGGCCGGTGTTCGGCGGCTGGACCGGCATCCTGCGCGCGCTGGGCGCCTTCAACATGTTCACCTCGGTGCCGTTCCTGGTCGTGATGGGGCTGCTGGCCGCCTCGATCCTCGCCTGCACGGCGCATCGGCTGCCGGTGATCTGGCGGGCCGCCCGCCACCCCCGCACCCGGGTGACCGCACGTTTCTTCGACCGGGCCCGGCTGCGCTCCCACTTCACCGCGCCGGTGAGTGCCGAGGATGCCTTCGAGATCGTGTGCGCCGACGCCCGCCGACACCACCTGCGCGTGATCGTCGACGAGCGGGGACCCGGTCGTAACGCCTACCTGGACCGCAACCACTGGGCGCCCTTCGGTACGGTCTTCGCCCACGTCGCCTTCGTGGTGGTCATGGCCGGATTCGTGGTCTCCTCCCTGACCGGTTTCCGCGACCAGCAGTTCGCCCTGACCGTCGGCCACCCCAAGGACGTCGGCCATGGCACCGCGCTGACCGTGCAGGCCAACAGCTTCCAGGACACCTACTACGAGGACGGCTCTCCCAAGGATTACGTCGCCGACCTGACCCTGCTGGACGCCGGCCGCCAGGTCGCCTCCCAGCAGGTGCGGGTCAACACCCCGCTGAGCTACCACGGCGTCATGTTCCACCAGTCCTACTTCGGGGTCTCCGCCGTCATGCGGGTGGTCGACGCCTCCGGGGCGGAGGTCCTCCACGACGGCGTCGCCCTGGAATGGACCACGTCGGACAAGATCTTCAACTACGGCCACACCACCCTGCCCGACGGCACCGTCATGTACGTGGTGGAGGCGGCCTCCGGGCAGGTCGGCACCGGTATCGAGCCCGGCCAGGTGCGCGTCGAGCTGTACCAGGGCGACGCCACCACACCCAGCGCGCAGGCCGTCCTGGACCAGGGCACGCCCGGCGCGGTGGGCGACTACACCCTCACCTTCGAGCGGGAGCAGCAGTTCACCGGGCTGATCGTGCGCCGCGACCCCGGCGCCCCGATCGTGTGGGTCGGTTTCGGCCTGCTGGCGATCGGCACCTGCATGACCATGTTCTTCCGGCACCGGCGCATCTGGGTGCGGGTCACCGAGGGCGACGGCGGCGCCCTGGTGCAACTGGCCTCCCCGGACCGCCGCGACTTCGGGTTCAGCGCATTCTTCACCGACATGGCCGTCCGCCTGAGCGGACAAATGACGCGGCACGCGGAAAGGACCGACGCCGATGCTTGAGTACTCCCAGGCCCTACTGCTGATCACCACCGCCCTGGTGGTGGTCTCCACCATCGCCTACCTGGGCGCCTTCTTCGCCGCCCGCATGTCGCGGGCCGCGGCCGCCGCGCCGGCCGGGGGGACGGGCGTCACCGTCGTCGTCGACACCGGCGACGGCGAGCGCACCGTGGAGGTGACCGGCGGGGTCCAGCGGGCCCCGATCAAGCGCTTCACCGTCACCTGGTGGGCCGCCAAGTCCACCCAGCTGGCCCTGCTGCTGCTGACGGGCTCGCTGATCGCCCGGACCATCGCCACCGGGCACGCCCCCTTCTCCAACCACTACGAGTTCGCCATCTGCTTCGCCTGGGGCATGATGCTGGCGCAGGTGGTGTTCGAGTGGCGCTACCGGGTGCGCACCGTGTCGATCATCGTGCTGCCGGTGATCCTGGCGATGCTCATCTACGCCTCCACCCTGTCCTACCAGCCCAGCCCGCTGATGCCGGCGCTGCAGAACTCCCCGCTGCTGACGCTGCACGTGTTCACCGCCTCCCTGGGCTACGGGGCCGCGGTGGTCTCCTTCGCCGCCGCGGTCATGTACCTGCTGGCCCCGCACGTGCGTTGGCGGGGCTGGCCCCGGCAGGAGGTGCTCGACGACCTGGCCTACCGGGCCACCGTGGTCACCTTCCCCATGCTGACCCTCATGCTGATCCTGGGGGCGCTGTGGGGGAACGTCGCCTGGGGCCGCTACTGGGGCTGGGACCCCAAGGAGACGGCGGCGCTGGTCACCTGGCTGATCTATGGCGCCTACCTGCATGCGCGCGTGACCCGCGGCTGGCGGGGCAACCGCGCCGCCTGGCTGCTGATCCTGGGATTCGCCGCCGTCCTGTTCACCTACCTGGGCAACCTGTTCTTCGGAGGACTGCACTCCTATGCGTGACGATATGAGTGACGAGCTGCCGGAGGAGACCTCCGCCGACGTGAGCGACCGGCCCGACCCCGAGCCCGAGACCCGGGCCGATGACCCCGACGAGCCCGCCTGGCGCACCGGCATCCGCGGCTCCCGCTTCGGGCAGGTGGCCGTGATGATCGTCGCGGCCTTCGCCATCGCCATCGCCGCCTGGTGGGCCGTGGGGCCCGACGACGTCGGCCCGGCCCAGGCCGAGACCGCGGTGGTCACCGAGGTGGACGTGGCGGGGGCGGACAGCGCCCCGGTGGTGGGGCAGAGGGCTCCGGCCTTCACCGCCACCGACCTCGACTCCCAGGAGGTGGTGCTGGATCCGGACGCCATGGAGGGGCGGCCGGTGTGGCTGATGTTCGTGGCCACCTGGTGCACGGGCTGCCGCACCGAGATGCCCGACGTGCAGGCGGCCGCCGCCGACTACGGGGACGACGTGGAGGTGATCGTGGTCTACGTGGGGGAGGACGCCGCCGCGGTGAGCGCCTACTCCGAGCGCGTGGGCAATGACTTCACGCAGGTGCCCGACCGCAGCCAGGCGATCTCCGCCGCCTACGGGATCATGGGCGTGCCCTCGCACTTCTTCATCGGCGCCGACGGCGTCGTGGAGCAGGTACAGGTCGGCCTGCTCACCCCCGAGCAGATGGACGAGTCGCTGCGCGCCCTCACCGGCGCCTGACCAGACGGCCCCCGCCTCGTTCCACCCCACCCTCGCCGAGGTCGGTAGAGGTCACGTGCCGAGTTCGGTCGTTGTGGTGGTCGTCTGTGTGCCCGCGGGCCGGGTGGGGGAGGACTGGTAGGGGGTGTCCACGGTGTGGGGTCGTCTGCCTGCCCTGGGCGTGTGCCGCCTGCGCGTTGGCCACCCCTGCCGGCGGCCGGGGGTGAGGGCGCATCCCCTCGCGACGACGCTTCGTACCCTCCGGTGGACGCTTCGTACCCTCCGGTGACGGTTCGTACCTCGGGGTGCCGAACCGTCGCCAGAACTGCCGAAGCGCTGGTGCCAAGTGCCGAACCGTTGCGGGAAGTGCCGAACCGTCAACGCCAGGTGCAGAGCCCTCACTGGAACTGCCGAAGCGCTGGTGTCAGGGGCCCAACCGCCGCCGGAACCGCCGAAGCGCTGGTGCCAACTGCTTAACCGTCACCGGAACCGCCGCCGAAGCACACTAACCGTCAACACGCACACCGAGGGCGCCCGGCCATGACGCCTACAGCTCGCTTCCCGCCCTGGAATCAACCCATCCTGCAACGTACGGCGCCGTCGGGTTAGCCTTGGCGGCGTGAGTACCGATGTGATCGCCAACGACTCCCACCGCGCCCGCTTGGCCGAACTCATCCGCGACCTCGCCGTCGTGCGTGGGAAGGTCACTCTTGCCTCCGGGCTGGAGTCCGACTTCTACGTGGACATGCGCCGCGCCACCCTGCACCACGAGGCCGCCCCCCTCATCGGCCACGTCATGCTGGACATGCTGGAGGAGGCCGGCCTGAGCACCGAGGACGTCGACGCCGTCGGCGGGCTCACCATGGGCGCCGACCCGGTGGCCACCGCCATGCTGCACGCCGCCGCCTCCCGCGGGCTGGACCTGGACGCCTTCGTGGTGCGCAAGGCCGCCAAGGACCACGGCATGAAGCGCCGCGTGGAGGGTCCCGACGTCGCCGGCCGCAACGTCGTCGTCCTGGAGGACACCTCCACCACCGGCGGCTCCCCGCTCGAGGCCGTCGCCGCGCTGCGCGAGGCCGGCGCCAACGTGCTCGCCGTCGCCGTGATCGTCGACCGCGCCACCGGGGCGCGCGAGCGGATCGAGGCCGCCGGCCTGCCCTACTACGCCGCCCTCGGACTGGCGGACCTGGGACTTGACTGACGCCGCCGACCGCCCCGCTGCGGCCGACTCCTCCGACACCGCCGGTGCGGACGCGCCGACGGCGCGCGTGCGCGAGGTCGGAGTCGGCCCCTGGCCCGGGGGCCCGGATGCGTGGCCCGACGACCCCCGCTACGACCGGGCGCTGCTGGCCGACGGCGACCGCCGCAACGTCGTCGACCGCTACCGCTACTGGACCATCGAGGCGATCCGCGCCGACCTGGCCGGTCGCGCTCACCCGCTGCACGTGGCCGTGGAGAACCTCTCGCAGGATCTGAACATCGGGTCGATCGTGCGCACCGCCAACGCCTTCAACGTGGCCGCCGTGCACATCATCGGGCGCCACCGCTGGAACAAGCGCGGCGCCATGGTCACCAACCGCTACCTGGACGTGCGCCATCACCCCGAGCCGGACGCGCTGCTGGAGTGGGCCGCCGACGCCGGCTACGAGGTGATCGGGATCGACAACGGGCCGCGGGCGGAGCCGCTGGAGAAGGCCGTGCTGCCGGAGCGCTGCCTGATGGTGTTCGGCAGCGAGGGGGAGGGCATCAGCCCGGCGCTGCTGGCGCGCTGCTCACGGGTGCTGCGGATCGGCCAGTACGGCTCCACCCGCTCCATCAACGTGGCCGCCGCGGCCGCCGTCGCCATGCACGCCTGGGTGCTGCAGCACGCCGGGCCCGCCCCCGACTGAGTCGGGAACGGGCCCGGGGAGACGACGGGACGGGCCGAGTCGTTTGACGTGATCACGGCGCCGCCGGGCGAGTGCCGGGGCGCCGCGGGGTTTAGGCCTTGTCGGCCTCGATGACCGGGTGTTCGGCCGGGGCGTGGGTGACCTCGATCTTGCGCGGCTTGGCCTCCTCGGCCACCGGGATCGTCAGGGTCAGCACGCCGTCGGTGTACTGGGCGGAGATGCGGTCCAGTGCCAGCCCGTGGCCCAGCGTCAGCTGGCGGGCGAAGGTGCCGGTCGGGCGCTCGTGGGCGAGCCACTGCACGTCCTTGGCGTCGGTGGCCGGGCGCTCGGCGCGCACGGTCAGGGTGCGGTCCTCGACGTCCACGTCGATCGTCGCGGGATCCACGCCGGGCAGGTCAATGCGGGCCACGAAGGACTCGCCCTCCCGGTACAGGTCCAGGGGCATGCCCACGGACGCGGGGGTGCGCACCATGCCGCCGGTGAGCCAGCGGTCCAGGTCGCGGAACGGGTCAAAGGATGTTGTTGCCATGTCAACCACCTCCAGTGGTTACGGCCTCGGAGGGTCCGAGAGTCGAGCGGCGGCGTCCTTGCGCGCCGACCGCCTGTGGGTCAATTGTGGACCCCCTCCTGCCGGAGTGATCCGGGTCATCGCCAACGGTGAAACCCGCCGGTTGCGGGACTGCGCGACCAAACAGGACCATGATCCGGTTCACGCGCGAGTGAATCCGTGACAGAATCAGCGGTGCACCACTGACTATTCACTTTCATCAGGAGGCACCCAGTGGCCATTGCAACCCCGGAGTCCTATGCCGACATGCTTGACCGCGCCAAGGCCGGCAAGTACGCCATCCCAGCGATCAACGTCACTTCCTCGCAGACCCTGTCTGCGGCGCTCAAGGGTTTCGCCGACGCCGAGTCCGACGGAATCGTCCAGATCTCCAACGGCGGCGCCGCGTACTGGTCCGGCTCCTCCCGTCTAGACCGGGTGAAGGGCTCCATCGCCTTCGCGGCCTACGCCCGCGCCGTCGGTGACCTGTACCCGGGCGTCATCGGCCTGCACACCGACCACTGCCCCAAGAAGATGCTCGAGCCCTGGATTCTCCCGCTGCTCGAGATCGAGGCGGAGCAGGTCAAGCGCGGCGAGCTGCCGATGTTCAACTCCCACATGTGGGACGGCTCGGCCGAGTCCCTGGACGACAACATCGAGATCGCCGTGGACATGCTGGCCCGCACCAAGGCCGCCAACACCGTCCTCGAGATCGAGATCGGTGCCGTCGGCGGCGAGGAGGACGGCATCACCGGTGCCGAGAACGCCAACCTGTACACCACCGCGGATGACGCCTTCCGCGCCATCGAGGCCCTCGGCCTGGGTGAGAACGGCCGCTACATCACCGCCCTCACCTTCGGCAACGTGCACGGCTCCTACAAGCCCGGCCACGTCAAGCTGCGCCCCGAGATCCTCGGCGACATCCAGAAGGACGTCGCGGCCCGCCTGGGCGACCGCCTGTCCACCAAGGTCGGTGTGAAGGACTCTCCGTTCGACCTGGTCATGCACGGCGGCTCCGGCTCCACCGACGAGGAGATCGCCACCGCGGTGCGCAACGGCGTCATCAAGATGAACGTGGACACCGACACCCAGTACGCGTTCACCCGCCCGGTCGCCGACCACATGTTCAAGAACTACGACGGCGTCCTCAAGATCGACGGCGAGGTCGGCAACAAGAAGACCTACGACCCGCGCGCCTGGGGCAAGGCCGCCGAGGAGGGCATGGCCGCCCGCGTGGTCGAGGCCTGCGAGCGCCTCGGCTCCGTCGGCTCCGCCAAGCGCTGATCGGCCCGACGACGACGGCGCGCCCGGCGCGGCGTCGTCGTCCCGGCCCCGGTGTTTCCCGGGGTGCCCGCGCGCGGGTGCGGTTGCCCCGGTGCCGCGTAAACATGATCTGCGGTCCCGGCACCCACGCGGTGCCGGGACCGCAGCGGCGTTTGGCGGAGACCGTCTCGCACGGTCTCGCACGGTCTGGTGTCGCGGCGGCACGGTGTCTGTTCCCATGGGCAGTGGTCACCGTTGCGTGCCGAGGTCATTGGGGAAAACATTCGACCCATGAGCGTTTCCAGTGGCTTTCATGGGCTTGGTGTGCCGGGCGGATTCTCGCCGTCGGCCCAAATGCGTCGTACGCAGAACCCGCCTTCTCCGCGCAGCACCGAGGAGATGGTTGCGCTCGTGCTGCTCCTCTTGACGTTCATTACGACGTTGGTGCTCGCCCTGATGGCGATTGGATCGTTTGTTGTAGCTAATGCGAGTGGGAATCCGTACGCGATAGTCATGGCGCTGATCTACGGACTCTTGGACCACCCCGGCTGGCTGCTCGTCGCGGTAGCGCTGGAGGTGGTGGCTCTGGCTCAAATGAGGCGGCGGCGGCCGGCGAGCGCGGCGGCAGGACTGCTTGGTCTCGGTGTGCCGATCCTCCAAGACTTCGCAACGACTGTCGCCTATTCTCAGTCCGAGGCGCCTTTGGCGGGCGGGAGCTCTGTCGGGGCTGCCTTGAGATTGGTACTGCTGCCGCTGGTGATCGCGACGGGCGTCGCGGCGGTGATGGCGGGGCGCAGGGGTATGCGTGCTCAACCCGCTGCTGTATCCGTGGGGGTAGGAGCATCCCTGTTCTTGTTGTTGTTGGCGGTGATCGAGGTTGGGCGCGCGTGGCTGAGCCTGGTGTGGTTCACCTTCTGGGAAGTGATGTATCCAGAAGGGGGACAAGTATTGGAGATCGGACCGTGGTTGGCCCCAATGATCATCGATGCTGATCTTGTTTACGGACTGCCCTTCCTCGGGGTTGGAGGCGTGGTGCTGGTGGCGGCGTGTGCTTTCGGGATGCTGGCCGTGATCGCATGGAGCACCCGGATGTGGAGAGCTTTTATTGCTGGAGCGATCGGCGGGCCGGTCATGCTGTTGGTTCATCACCTGGCGGTTTGGGCGGTGTATGCCGATTTCCTGCCCGACTGGCGCTCGCCGTGGATGGGGTTGACTGTCTTGGGTTCCGGGATTCCGTTGGCAATGTCCTTGGCCGCAGTAACGCCCGCGGCGCGCCAGTGGTTCACCGCTCCGAGGTACCCCGTCATCGGGCTGTGGTAGCGGCGCGGGGCGCTGGGAGTGCATGTGCACCTTCTGGAATGCCGGCCCTCCCGCGGCAGATCCCTGTGCCCGATCGCCGTGGTCGCAGCCCGAGGCTGGGGCGTCGGCCATCGACGGCAGGCGCATGGCAGCGGCGGAACATCCGGCTACGGCGTCGGTGCCGACGTAGTCCTGGAACCACCTCTGCCCTCTGCTGCGAGCTTTTGTGCTCTGATCCGATGGGTATACCCGCACACCAGGGTGCAAAAGCTCGCAGCAGGACGCAAAGTGTCGGGGCACATCCGATGGCGGCGGAAACGCCCTCACGCGGCGCGGAATTGCCGAGTACACTGGTGAGCCCGGCCTAAGGAGAGTCCCATGAGCGTCACCGGCGAAAGCACGCGGCGCCGGCGGCCGACGGCCGGGCGGGTCGTGGCGCAGTTCTTCTGGTCGCTCATGGTGGCGCGGGTGCTTCTGGGACTGGAAAACGGCAACCTGCTGTCCATCGAGGCCTGGCTGACCCCGCGTGTCTGGCTTTACCCGCTCTTCTTCGGCGTCATGGGCGTGTACTCCTACCTGTACTGGATGCGCCACCGGGACGACTGAGAACATCGCTTGACGAGGCGGGGCGTGTTCGACACCGGCGTAGGACTTCGGTTCGTCGATGCCCTGAACCGGGTCAGGCTTGTCCCCTGTGGTTCGGAGGACGGGAGGGGGCGGGCGGACACCGACATTCGTCGATGGCGTAGGCGCGGCTCGCCGGGGACAATGGCCTCGGGCAACGCTCGATGGCGAGATGGAGGGAGCACACGATGATGAGGCGAGCTACGGCCGGGATGCTGTTGGTGGCGGCGCTGGTGGGCGGTGCGGTACCGCAGGTGACGGCAGAGCCGGTGGCGGCGGATGTATCGTCAATGTCAGCGGTGGTCGCCGTGGAGGGATCGGCGGGAGGGACGTTGAACTCCTGGGGCAGCGATACTGACGGAGGACACGAGGTATTATGTATATTACTTCCCTCCTACTGCAAGTATTGGCGTTGATGCGTAGGTATCCGGTGGACCGCTCGATCGGTGGCAGTGGGATGTCGCTAGGAAAGAAGATCACCTACGCGACTCTTGGTGCAGGTTTCCTGGTATTCGATGCGAGCACCTGGGTTGGGGGGCGGTCAGCGGCATCCACCGTAGTACTAACCATCTTGACGGCCTTGGGTTCCGTATTATTGGGCTGGTTTCCGCGCTTCGCCGGAGTGCTTGTAGTCGTTTGCAGTATGGCGGACGAGGTGCTGTCTGCAGGTGTATTGCTGTCCTCGGTCGTGTTACAGCTTGTGGTAGTGGATTGGTTATCACGACGTTGGGATGCTGCCGTTGTGGCGGCCGTCGCAGTGCATGCGATGACTGGTAGTGTCGTTGCGAACGATTCGATGGCGTTTATGCGCGCCCAGGCTGTGCTGACGGCAATCGCTGTGATTGTCGGTATGGCGCTGCGGCAGTACGAGCACAGGCTGGTTGAGCTGGCGGAGCGGGAGGCGCGGCTGCGCTTGGAGCTTGAGAACGAGGAGCTGCGGGTCCGCTCCGAAATCGCGCTGACACTACACGATTCGATCGCAACGGACCTGGCCCAGGTCGTGGTGGCGGGGCAGAGCCTTGCCCGGGACCTGCCCGCCGGCTCCGAGGAGGACCGTGCGCGTGCCCTTGTGGACGCCGGGCAGCAGGCCATGACGCATCTGCGCGGTCTCATGGACGGGTTGCGTACACCGGATTCTGTGACGGAACGTAAGAACATCGACTTGCGCGCCGCGGTCTCCGAGTGCCGCCGGATGTTGGAATCAAGAGGGGTCCTGTTCGAGGCCGGCTCGTCGGTGTCATGGGATGTGCTGCTGCGCGACCTTGATCCTCCGTCGCAGACCCTGCTTGTACTGGCGTTGCGTGAGGGCGCCGTCAACGCCCTCAAATACGCGCCGGATGGATCTACGGTAGTGGTAGAAATCGACCAGATTGGTGACCATATCAACCTCGAGGTTTCCTCCGCGAGGCACACCGGCGGCGGGCAGTCGGCCACAATAGAAGAGATGCGCAGGCAGGGAATGAGCGGCAGCACCGGCCTCAGCGGTTTGGCCATGCGTGCGGCGCGCCTGGGCGGCAAGGTGGTTTACGGCCCCGCAGGCGATCGTTGGCTGCTCGGAGCGAGCGTACCGGTGCGCCTGGGTGCAGAGCCGGATGGCGGAGCCGACGTCCGTGTGGGAGTGGAGTCTGCCGGTGACACGGGGGGAGACTGACAACATGACCGCCTCATCCAATGCCACTTTGCCGTCGGAAAGCACGCCCCTGCGGGTACTACTCGCCGAGGACAACGCCCTTGTCCGCGAAGGATATGCGGCCATGCTCTCCGGTGAACCAGGTATCGAACTTGTGGCGGTCGTTGAGGACGGATTTGCCGCGTTGCGTGAGCTCGACCTGCACCGAGTGGATGTGGCGCTGGTGGACGTGGAGATGCCGAGGATGGACGGCGTTGAGGCGGTTCGGGCGATTGCTTCGCGCCATCCCGGGGTAGTCGTGGTCATGTTGACCGCCTTTGAGAACAAGGCCCGCCTGGCAGAGGCGCTGGGTGCGGGAGCGCGCGGATTCCTCACCAAGGACATGGAGATTGATCAGATCATTGCTGGCATGAGGGACGCCGTGGCGGGCAGGACGGTTCTGGGGCCGGAGCCGTTGGAAGTCGCGGCGCAGAGCCTCCGGCAGCGGGCCGCCGAGCGGGAGGCCAACGCTGAGTTCCTCGACCGCGCCGAAGCGCTCTCTCCCCGCCATGCCGAGGTGCTTAAACTGGTGGCTCGGGGACTGTCCAACCGGCAGGTGGCGACGCGGAGCGGGCACACAGAGTCGACCGTGCGCACGTACCTCTCGGAGATCCTCCAAACCCTGAACTGCTCCTCTCGAACCGAACTCGCGGTCAAGGCCAACCGCCTCGGGCTGGTGGCGGACGATTCGGCATGATGGCATCGGCCGACTCGCAGAGTGAGGCGTAGGCAGCAACCTTGGCGGTTCTCGCTACTGCTGGGAGTAGGAAGGTTACTGACATTCGTCGGTGTTCCAGGTGAGGCCTGAGTCATAGCCTTGTATTGCATCGACCGGCGGTTGGTCGATGAGCATGTGACTGCTTTTCAAAGGAGAATAATCATGTCGGTCAAGAGTGCGGGACGCGTTGTTGGATTCCTGTTGGCTGCGTCGCTTTCCATTGGATGTGGGGGAATGGCCGCGGCTGTTCCATCGTCAGACGTCGTGCAGAGCGGGTCGGTTTCTGAAGCCACGGGTTTGTCCGCGGCGGAGACCGAGGAACTCGCCGACGACCTCGAGATCCTTTTCACCCGCTACATCCCCATGGGTGCGGATGGGAAGCTGATGGTGAATGAGAACGCCGTTATTGAAGACGGATTCGAGGAGAGTCTTCCAGAACTCCGTATGCTGGCGGACGTCTTGAATGAGGTTGACCAGACGAACTCGGCCCGTGGTGGTGGATCGCAGACCGAGGGCGCTGGCGAGTTCGCGCTGTGCGTTGCTCTCAACGGATTGGGTATTCCTGCGACAGGTGTTTCCCCTGGCCTCCTTGCTGCTATTAAATCGGGGATCAGGGCCTGGAACTGGGGTCTGACGGCCAGGACGGTTGCGAGGATCATTGGCGCGTCCGCTGTCAAGACGTTGGGAGGACCTTTGGCGATCGGTGTGGCGCTAGGCTGGGCTGCGGTTAACTGCAGGGGCCGGCTGTGACTGATGGAAAGCCTCAGCGTGGTCGACCTGCTGTATCGCGGCTAGTTGGGCGATTTTTGTGGGTACTGCTGGTCGCCAAAGTCATTACAGGGCTAGTAGGTGGGGACAACTTGTTGTCCACTGAGGCATGGCTGAATCCCAACAGCTGGATCGCTCCGTTGGGCTTCGCCGTCATCGGGGTGTACTCCTACCTGTACTGGATGCGCCACCGAGATGATTGACGGCTCTGCTGGTCCCCGACAGCTTCCACGAGGTTGGCCTGGCCTGAGTTCTTGCTCTCCTATGTGCGGGTAGTCGGCCGCACACAGGAGAGCATTGGCTCGTGCTGCAGCAAAAACTTGGGACACGGGCGTGC
>NZ_QMIN01000055.1:45935-63017 GCF_003287795.1 Actinomyces sp. Z5 | reverse complement strand
GTCGTCGGGCGGGCCACAGCCGCCCGACGACGGACACCCCTCGGCTCCCGCATCCGGGCACCACCGACTTCAACCAGCCCCGGCACCTCTCAGACTGGAAA
Source organism: Actinomyces sp. Z5 (assembly GCF_003287795.1). Classification (NCBI taxonomy): domain Bacteria; kingdom Bacillati; phylum Actinomycetota; class Actinomycetes; order Actinomycetales; family Actinomycetaceae; genus Actinomyces; species Actinomyces sp. Z5. Next base: position 62,916 of record NZ_QMIN01000055.1, on the reverse strand, counting down.
AGTCGGATTTGTATGGACGAAGTTATGAGGCATCCGCTAAAATGGTAAGTGCGTACTTAGGAGGTTGCAGATGGCTGCTGTGAGTGGACGTGCGCAGCGCCGTCGGCCACCGGTGTGGCGGCTGGTGATCGAGTTCTTCTGGGGGCTGCTACTGGCCAGAGTGATACTAGGACTGATTGACGGTGACAACCTGAGCTCGGCTGAGGCCTGGTTGACACCCCGCGTTTGGGGATATCCACTTTTCTTCGCCGTCGTCGGGGTGTACTCATACCTGTACTGGATGCGCCACCGGGACGACTGAGACTTCTGTCTGATTGAACATGACTGCGCCGGTGGCCGTATCACCCTGTGAGTGCGGCAGGTGAATCAGGGCCAGGTCAGGGAAATCCCGCATGGCTGGACCTGGGGAACCGGCGTACAACCGAATCATGAAGACGCAGATGCCGGGTGGGGCAGGCGCCCAGCACCACCAATACAGCCGACCGGGGGCGGACTCCCACTCGATCATCACATTGAACCGTGTGTCGCGAGACTTCGGCCGGCTGCAGGCACTCGCCCCGCTCGACCTGGAGGTCGGCGCGGGGCGAGTGCTCGGCCTGCTCGGCCCCAACGGCGCCGGCAAGACCACGCTCATGTCGATCATGGCCTGTGAGCTGGCGCCAAGCACGGGGACGGTGACGGTCGGCGGCACTACGGTCACCGACACCTCCGCTGCGCGCCGGGCCCGGCGCCGGCTCGCGCTCATGCCCCAGCGCCCGGCGTCGGTCCCGGGATTCAGCGCCCTCGACACCGTCGAGTACGCGGCCTGGACCAAGGGCCTGCCCGCGCGCGGGCGACGGGAGGCCTGCGCGGAGGCGCTCGACCGGGTGGGACTGGCGGCGCAGGCCAAGCGGCCATTGCGCACTCTGTCCGGCGGCATGGTCCAGCGCGTGCACCTGGCCGCCGCACTCGTCGGCCGCCCGGCCCTGCTGCTCCTCGACGAGCCGACCGTGGGCCTGGACCCCGCCCAGCGCATCGCCTTCCGCGCCCTGGTAGAGGAGCTCGAAGACACCGCCACCGTGCTGGCCACCCACCTGGTCGAGGACGTGCGCGCCCTCGGCGACGAGATAATGGTGCTCGACGCCGGGCAGGTCCGCTTCCGCGGCACCACGGCGGAGTTGGAAGCGCAGGCGTCGCCCGACGCTCCCGGAGACAACCAACTCGAGCGCGGCTACATGAGCGTGCTCAGTCAGGAGCAGTCATGAGCGGCGTGCTGCGCATCGAACTGCGGCGCTCTCTGGTGGCCCGTGTGACGCCCCTGGCCGCAGTAGGACTGGTGGCCCTGATGCTCAGCGACCGTCACCAGTGGCAGGGAGTATGGCCCGAGGCATCGGCGGCCATCACCGCCCCGCTGTACTACCTCGGCCCCGCCCTGGCCGGGGCGGCAGCCTGGGAGGCGCGGCGTCGCCGCGGGGAACGCGACTCCCGCAACGGCGGCGAGCCCTGGGCCGGACCTTTGCTGGCCGCCTACCTGCTGGCGGGTGCGGGCGTGATTGCGGTTGGCGCGATATGCGCGGTGGCGGTCAACCTGTCCGCCTCCGCCCCGGTGGGCTTCCTGTGGCCCTCGTACCTCATCATCGCCCTGGCCGTGGTAAGCGAATGCCTGGCCGCCGGCGTCCTGTTGGGCCGACTCGGCGGCCCGGCCTGGTTCGCGCCCGTGGTCGCCGTGCTGGCCTGCTTCCTCCGGCTCATCACCACCCAGGGGACGGCCGTGGGCGCGCCGGAGAGCCGGCTGACCCGAGTATTCCTTGCCGGCCACGCCTGGGTGGCACTGACACCCGCAGGGGTGACGCTCGCCGTCGTCGAGGCCGCGATTGTGATTGCCGCCGCTCTGGCGCTGCCGGGTCTGCTCGCCGCCCTGCGAGCCCGTCGTGAGCGCACCGCCTTCCCGCAGCCGCGGCGAACCCGAGTGGCAGTCACCGCGGGCTGTGCGGTGTGCGTGCTCGGGGCGGGCCTCGTGCTGACCGGTCCGCCGCTGACGGTGGAGCGCGCCATTCCCGAACATCCCGTGTGCACCGATACGCAGCTGCGGCTGTGCGTGTGGCCCGAGGACGCCGCCCGGCTGCCCGCGCTGACCACGCTTGCCGAGCGCGCCGCCGAGCAGGCGGATGCGCTCGGCCTGGAGCTCCCCGACCACGTCAGTGCCTACGGGCTGGAGCCGGGGGCCTCGAACTTCACCATCGAGTCCGATTCTGTCTGGTTCGCTGCGAACGACCTGGCGGGAATAATCGTCGGCTCGGCGGTGTCGGTCGACTGCCTGCCGACGGACGCGGATCCTGGCGTGGAGGACTTCTATCGGGCGCACGGAGAGCTTGCGGGGTTGGTGGAACTGCGCCTGCAGGGCGCCGACGCCCGCCCCGCCGGCATGGGAGACACCAGAGACATCGACCGTGCGGAGATCGCGCGCGTAGCCAAGTCCGACGAGGCCACACAGGACGCCTGGATGCAAGCGCGCCTCGACACCATGCGTGACAGCGCGGCGGAGCAGTGCCGGTGAAACTCTACGTGCGCTCCCGCAGGCTGCTCGCGGCCTGCGCGCTCATGGCGGTCATCGCGGTCATGAGCGCAGTGATCGGCACCAACATGCTGACGCTCGTATCCCGCGGCGACCCCGTGGCCGTGCCCTACCTGCTGGTGCTCGACGCCTTCATCGCGGTGTTGGCGGTCGGCAGCCTGGCCTCCCCGGTGCCCGCCATGGACCGCGGGGACGTCGGCGTGGTCGCGCGGGCCCGCTGGCTGCACCTGGCGGGCATGGAAGCCCTGGGGCTGTTGCTTGTGGTTGCGGCGTCCCTGCCCCGTTCGGGCATGGGCGCCCTTGAGGCGGGGCGTGCCTACCTGGCCTGGCTCGGCCTGGCACTGCTGGCAGCTGGCGCGCTGCGCGAATCCCTGGCCGCAATCGGGCCGTTGGCGGGATTCTTCGTCATCGCCTGGTTCGGGCACCCGGCGGGAGCGCCCGCGCCGTGGAACTGGGGGCAGGCGCCCGCCACCGTGTTGACGTCCTGGTTGGTCGCCGTCGGGCTGCTGGCAGTCGGCCTGCTAGCCTGCGCCCGACGCTGGCGGGGTGACCTCGGCCTGCCGCGCCCCTGACGCAGGAACACGCCCTTTACCTCTGGTACGAGCTTTTGCGCCCTGATCCGATGGGTATACCCGCACACCAGGGTGCAAAAGCTCGTAGCAGGGTGCAAAAGCTCGCATCAGCCGGTTGGCACCTCCAGCGCCTTATGAGCTGGCCGCCACCGGCGCCACGGTTGTCGTTGCCGCCGACCGGGCAGCCAGGGACATCGCCAACAGAATCCCGGATTGCAGGACGAGGAACGCCAACGGCACCCACTGCGATCCCCGGCCGAACAGAGTGCTGTTCGACACCACCCAGACCGCTACATGGTGAATCAGCAGAGCAACCGGTCCACCGACCGCCCCTGCCGGGAACAGCCCTCGAATCCGGAAGGCCGACGCCGTCACGGCCAGCAGCGCGAGTACGAACACCGCCACCAGCATCACGCCACCGGCACCGATGAACGGCAGACCGTGTTCGGAGCCGTTCAGGTTGACTTCCGTGGACAGCCACGGGCCCACCGCCGCGTCGATTCGCACGGGTGCGTACCAGCAGAGGTTCGCTACATACTGGTAATTGAGCCAGCCTCGGATCAGCTGAATCGCGGAGAAGGCGAGCAGGAACACCGACGCCCCCAGGCCCAACGCGACGGACACGGGGCGGGGCCGGGGCATCCGCCGTCCCGCCACTACTGCGGTAATGCCGGTTGGGATCACGGCGACGAGCAAGGCCACCAACAGGGCGACGCTGTCACCAATCGTTCCCTCCATTACCTGAAATGTCTCATCCGCCCCTGTGAACGCGATCGTGTACGTAAGCGGTCCGCTGACCCACAACCCCGCTACGGCCGCGGTCGCCTGCCGGCGCTTCATGAGCTGTACCAGTCCGACCGTCTCAAGTACGAGCGCGGTGTGCAACCAGCCGCTCATGTTGCTGAGGGTCTCGACCAGTTCGACCAGTTCCCGGACCGGCTGCGACGCGTCTCCTCCGATGGAGGCCTCGGGCCTGCTCCGCCTGACGTGGTCAACCACGACCAGAAGGGATATCAGCATTGTCATGACGATGAGCGCGAGCGCAGCCCGCTCCGGGGCAGTGCGTCGGCCAGTCAGGCGGTGCACGACCTTGCCGGATACCTCGGTGGGAGCGGACATGCATCGTATCCTCTCCGGCTGGGCAATCACGGGCAATGGGCACCGCGGCCCATGCCCGCCGATGAAGGCTTGGGACGTGGCGCAGGAACACGTCCTTCACCTGTGGTACGAGCTTTTGCGCCCTGATCCGATGGGTATACCCGCACACCAGGGTGCAAAAGCTCGTAGTAGGAGACAGGGGGTCGGCACAGGCGTTGAACCCTGTGATGTCCAGGAGGCCGGCCTCGCCGTCGTCGGCGGGCTACACGGCGATGAGGCGCAGCCCGGGGTCGACGGCGTGCAGGTCGCCCGGGTCCGAGGTCACTACCGCGTGGCCCTGCTCGCGGGCGTGCAGCACCACATGGACGTCGATGACATCGGGGTGTCCGCTGCGGCCGCATAGCAGGCCCACCGCCCGCGCCGCCACATCGTCCAGTGGGATGACCTGAACCGCGGGGTCGCCGAGCAGGCGGGCGATTCGCGCTTGGCGGGGTCCTCCTCGCCAGGCCTGGGCGACGACGCCGGCGGGTACCGCCAGCGCGATCCCGGCCTCGACTGCCCGGCGCAGCAGGGCCCGCATTCTGGCGTCGCCGCGCTCAAGCGCCAGCAGTGCCCCGGTGTCCAAGGTCAGGCCCGTGACCTCGCCGTCCGTGGTCACGCCAGTCCCAGGGCGCGGTCGGCCCAGGCCAGGTCGGCGTCGTCGACCGGGCCCAGCTCGCGGTCCAAGTCGTCGAGCAGCTCGGTCAGGCCGTCCTCGCGTTCGGCGCGGGCGACCGCCGGCCTGCAATGGAGTGACACCGTCTTTGCAATAAGGTTACAGGATGGTGCCGCAAGTTCGTGGAAAACCCCGTATCTGCCCATGAATATCCCGAATCCGGCTTGCAAGGCTTGCAGCAAGGCGGGGTGTCGTGTGTAATGGGGGCGTCATCGCCGTCGCGCTGTGAGCCGTTCCGCGGTTCATGGCTCACGATTGGCAGTTGCTCTCTACCCGGGCCTCGGCCCGGCAACCTCGTGTCCAAGGGAGGACAATCAATGCGACCCATCACCCGTCGCTCCATGCTCGGTGGCTCCGCGGCGGTCGCGCTCGCCGCGACTCTGGCCGCCTGCTCCAACGGGTCCGACTCCGGCTCCGGCGACTCCGGGGCCGGCTCGGTCTACTTCCTGAACTTCAAGCCCGAGGCCGAGGACGCCTTCAAGACCATCGCCTCCACCTACACCGAGAAGACCGGTGTCCAGGTCAAGGTCGTCACCGCCGCCTCCGGCACCTACGAGCAGACCTTGCAGACCGAGGTCGCCAAGTCCAACCCGCCCACGATCTTCAACATCAACGGCCCGGTCGGCCTGGCCACCTGGCAGGACTACGCGCTCGACATTTCGGACGTGGACTTCGTCAAGGACCTCACCGACCCGTCCATGGCCCTGACCGACGATGCCGGCACCGTCTACGGCTCCCCGCTCGCAACCGAGGGCTACGGCCTGATCTACAACGGCGAGATCATGGACGCCTACTTCGCGATGGACGGCGCCAAGGCCTCCTCCATCGACGAGATCAAGGGCTTCGACAAGCTCAAGGAGGTCGTCGAGGACATGCAGTCCAAGAAGGACGACCTGGGCATCGACGGCGTCTTCGCCTCCACCTCCCTCACCCCCGGTGAGGACTGGCGCTGGCAGACCCACCTGGCCAACTACCCCATCTACTACGAGTTCAAGGACAAGGGCGTCACCGACACCCCCGACCTCGAGCTGACCTACTCGGACAACTACCAGCAGATCTTCGACCTGTACCTCAACAACTCCACGATCGCCCCCTCCGAGGCCTCCGCCAAGTCCGTCTCCGACTCGATGGCCGAGTTCGCCCTGGGCAGGGCCGCCATGGTCCAGAACGGTAACTGGGCCTGGTCCCAGATCTCCGAGGTCGACGGCAACGTCGTCAAGGAGGACCAGATCCACTTCATGCCGATCTACATCGGCGTGGACGGCGAGGAGGACTCCGGCATCGCGCTGGGCACCGAGAACTACCTGTCGATCAACTCCCAGGCCTCCGAGGCCGACCAGCAGGCCTCCATCGACTTCTTGAACTGGCTGTTCATGGACGCCGAGGCGGCCAAGCTGCTCACGGACAACTCCGTGGTCTCCATGGCTCCCTACTCGGCCTTCGCCGAGCTCACCCCCGCCGACCCGCTCGGCGCCGAGGTCGTGGAGTACATGAACAACGAGGACCTGTACCCGATCAACTGGGTGTTCCAGACCTTCCCGAGCCAGGACTTCAAGGATCAGGCCGGTCAGCACCTGTCCCAGTACGCCTCCGGCGCCGAGGAGTGGGACGACGTCAAGACCTACTTCGTCGAGGAGTGGCACGCCGAGAAGAGCGCCTGATTCTCCGCACTCCCACAACGGCCGTTGAGTGGCCCTTGTAGAATCACGAATTGACGACGGCGGCGCCCGGTGACACTGCCGGGCGCCGCCTGTCATTCCCACTCAAACGCGCCGTTGCCACCCCGCCTCCGTGAACCTCTCGAGACACACATGACCAAGTCGCTCAAGAAGTATTTCGTCGTCTTCACCGGCCCCACGCTGATCGCCTTCCTCATCGCGTTCATCGTGCCCTTCTTCATGGGCCTGTACCTGTCGCTGACCAAGTTCACCACGCTGACCAACGCCAAGTGGGTCGGCTTCGCCAACTACCAGACCGCGCTGACCGGCAACACCGGATTCGTCAAGGCGCTCGGCTTCACGGCCCTGGTCTCGGCCATATCCATCATCACCGTCAACCTCGGCGCCTTCGCCCTGGCCTACCTGCTCACCCGCAAGCTGCGCGGCACCAACCTGTTCCGCTCGGTGTTCTTCATGCCGAACCTGATCGGCGGCATCGTGCTGGGCTACACCTGGCAGGTCATGCTCAACGCGATCCTGCGCCACTGGGGCCAGACCATCGTCAACGACTGGCACCTGGGCATGCTCGGCCTGATCCTGCTGATCAACTGGCAGCTCATGGGCTACATGATGATCATCTACATCGCCGGCCTGCAGAACGTGCCGCCGGAACTGATCGAGGCGTCCCAGATCGACGGTGCCGGTAAGTGGATGACTCTGCGTCACGTCACCATCCCGATGGTGATGCCCTCCATCACCATCTGCCTGTTCCTCACCCTGGCCAACACCTTCAAGATGTACGACCAGAACCTGGCGCTGACCAACGGCGCTCCGCTCAAGCAGACGCAGATGGCGGCGCTGAACATCGTCGACCTGATGTACAAGCAGGTCGGCAAGCAGGGCATCGCCCAGGCGCAGGCCGTCATCTTCTTCATCATCGTTTCCGTCATCGCCGTGCTGCAGCTGCGTGCGACCCGCGCCAAGGAGGTTGAAGCGTGAGCACCGAGACCCTCGCCCCCATGGGCCCGACGGCCATCAAGCCGATGCAGCCCTCCAAGCCCGCCCGCCGCAAGCAGACGGCCGGTCAGAACCTGCTCACCGCCCTGCTGACGGTGCTGTCGCTGATCTGGATCATTCCGCTGCTGTTCATCCTGATCAACTCCTTCAAGGGCAAGTTCTTCATCTCCGACTCGCCCTTCTCCCTGCCCACCGGCGAGACCTTCGCCGGGCTGACCAACTACATCACCGGTCTGCAGCTGTCCGGCTTCGCCCGGGCCCTGGGCTGGTCGCTGTTCATCACCGTCGGCTCGGTGGCGGTGATCGTGCTGCTGACGGCCATGACCGCGTACTACATCACCCGCGTCAAGACCTGGTGGACCTCCCTGATCTACTACCTGTTCGCCTTCTCCATGATCGCCCCCTTCCAGCTGGTCATGTTCCCCACCGTCAAGATCGCCGACGCGCTGGGCCTGGCGACGCCGTGGGGCATGATCATCCTCTACCTGGGCTTCGGCGGCGGCCTGTCCGTGTTCCTGTTCGCGGGCTTCATCAAGTCCGTGCCGATGGACATCGAGGAGGCCGCCTACATGGACGGCTGCACCCCGCTGCAGAGCTACTTCCGGGTGGTCATGCCGCTGCTCAAGCCAACCTCGGTGACGGTCGCGGTCCTGAACGCCATGTGGGTGTGGAACGACTTCCTCCTGCCGAACCTGGTCATCGGCCAGGACGAGCGCTACAAGACGGTGCCCATCGTCATCCAGATGCTCGTCGGCTCCAACGGCAACCGCGACATGGGCGCCCAGATGGCCATGCTGGTCCTGGCCATCATCCCGATCGTCGTCTTCTACGCCTTCGGCCAGAAGTATATCGTCGAGGGCGTCGCCGCCGGGGCCGTCAAGGGCTGAGCCGGCCCGCGCCATGCCCGGTTTCTTAAGACCCGACTCGGCCTTCTACCGGGCCTGGTCCGCGGCCGCCGACCTCGTCGTCGTCAACCTGCTCACCCTGCTGGCGTGTCTGCCGATCATCACCGCGGGCGCAGCGCTTACCGCCTGCGCCCGCGTGGTGATGGAAATGGTGCGCGACGAGGACACCTACACGGTGCGCACCTGGTGGCACTCCTTCCGCACCAACCTGGTCCAGTCGCTGGCCTGGTGGCTGCCGACGCTCACCGCGGCGGGACTGGCCGCCTGGATGAACCTGTCGCTGTCCCAGCTGGGCGGTGCCGCCCTGACCGGTCTGGTCGACGCCGGGGCGCTGCTGATCGTCGCCGTCCTGATCTGGCTGGTGCCGCTGGTCGCCTTCTTCGACAACACCGTCGGCGCGCACGTGGCCAATGCGGCGCGCCTGGCCGTCGGGGCACTCGGCCGCACCGCCGTGTGCCTGCTTCTGCTTGCCGCCCCCGTGGTCTTGGCGGTGACCCTGCCGGGCGCGCGTGCCGCCGCCGGCTGGTTCATGGTGCTGCTCGGCGTCGCCTTCATCGGTTACCTCATGGCCCTGGTGCAGCGTCCCGTCATCGACCGCCTGCGTGAGGACGCCCGTACATCCACCGGGTAGCGCGGCTCGGCGCCGCGCTACCCGGCACCGGTTACTGCTTCAGCTCGGCGTCGATCACCGCCATTTCATTGGGCACCACCGACAGGTCCAGGCTGGAGAGCAGCTTGCCGGTGGAGATCTGCACCAGGTGCAGCTTCTTGGCGGTGGGGTCGGTGATGTAGACGAAGTCGCCGGCCGTCTTCACATTGGGCCCGGGCTCCTGCCAGTTCTCGTTCTCCGTCCAAGGCGTGACCACGTCCACCTGCTTGGTCACCGCGGCCGATGCCGGGTCGATGAGGTTGAGCCGGCCGTCGTAGGTCAGTACCACTCCCTCCCCGGCGGCGCCGCGGCCGAAGGAGCGGAACCAGTAGGCCGAGCCCAGCTCCACGGTTGTGGTGGTGGCATCGGTCGTATCGATGATGCCGACCTTCGTGGGGTGCTCCGGCGCGGCGCCGTCCACCGGCTCAACGGTCTTGTAGTCCGTGAGCACGTACGGGGAGTCGGGGGAACCGAACTGGTTTCCGCTGCGCTGGTACGCCTCCGGCACCGGCACCTTGTGGAACTGCCCGTCGCGGAACACCACCGAGCCGTTGGTGCAGCCGAAGCTGGCCACGTCCTCGCCCTGTGCAGTGGCCTCGCCATGGACGCCGGGGCAGTCGGTGGACTCGGCGCCGATGCTCCCGTCGGCCTTGCGTTCGTGGACCGTGTGCCGCTCGTCCTCGGTCCCCTCGGTTACCAGGACGCTGCCACTGGCCAGGGGGACGGCGACGCCGTGGTGCGGGTCGTTCGTCTGGAAGCTGGTCAGCTCGTCGGGGCTGAGCTGGCCGTCCTCCAGTGCCTTGGTGTCGAACATGGTGACTGTGCCGGTGCCGTCGTCGAAGACGGCAGTCTTCCCGGCGTGGGTGACGACGTGTCCGGGGGTCTGCGCCGCGATCACGGAGCCGGTGAGGCCGGGGGTGGTGGTGTAGTAGTGGTTGTGGTCGCCGTGGGGCTTGACGATCATTCCCAGGTCCAGGACCTCGAAGCCTTCGGAGGAGGAGACCAGCACATGGCGGCCGTCCCCGGCCGGGTTGAGGCGCAGGAACCCCTCCTTCTTGATGTCCGCCACGACGGTGCCGTCGGAGGTGTCGACGATCTGGATGCCGCCGTCGTAGGCGATGGCGGCGCGCGGATCCACATCGCTGACCTCCACCGGCTTGGCCGACGAGGCCGGGGCCTGTGCTTCCACGGTGCTGTGGGAGCCAGAGCCGCCGGCGGAGGGTGAGCCGCAGGCGGTCAGAGTCATGGTCAACACCGTCGTTGCGGCCAGAGTTAAAGCACCGAGCTTGGGAAGAGTTCTCATGCTGCAAACGGTAATGATTATCATTAGGTGGTGCAAGTCCGCCAGGTGGCCCCACCCGAGCACGGCGCGGGGCCTCCGGTAGTCTGGCCTGCGGCGCGCCCAGGCCGCGCCTGCCCTCCGGGGCACCCACGCACACAGGGAGCAGCAATGCCAGCCGTCGTCGTCGTCGGAACTCAATGGGGAGACGAAGGGAAGGGCAAGGCGACCGACCAGCTCGGTCAGGGCGTCGACTACGTCGTCAAGTTCAACGGCGGCAACAACGCCGGCCACACCGTCGTCATCGACGGCGAAACCTTCGCCTTCCACCTCCTGCCCGCGGGCGTCCTCACCCCCGGGGTGACCCCCGTGATCGGCAACGGCGTGGTGGTGGACCTGGAGGTCCTATTCCAGGAGATCGAGGAGATCACCTCCCGCGGCAAGGACGCCTCCGCACTGAAGATCTCCGCCAACGCCCACCTGATCCCCTCCTACAACCGGGTCATGGACCGCACCACCGAGCGCTTCCTCGGCGCCCGCCAACTGGGCACCACCGGCCGCGGCATCGGCCCCACCTACGCGGACAAGATGAACCGCGTGGGTCTGCGCGTGCAGGACCTGTTCGACGAGTCGATCCTGCGGCAGAAGGTCCACTCCGCCCTCGCCCAGAAGAACAGCCTGCTGCTGAAGGTCTTCAACCGTCCCGCCATCGACCCCGACGCCGTCGCGGACGAGCTGCTGTCCTACGCCGACCGCGTGCGCCCCATGGTGGTGGACACCTCCCTGCTGCTCAATCAGGCCCTCGACGCCGGCAAGACCGTCCTGTTCGAGGCCGGGCAGGCCACCATGCTCGACATCGACCACGGCACCTACCCCTTCGTCACCTCCTCCAACCCGACCGCCGGCGGCGCCTGCACCGGCACCGGGGTGGGCCCCACCCGCATCGACGCCGTCGTCGGCGTGGTCAAGGCCTACACCACCCGCGTCGGCGAGGGCCCCTTCCCCACCGAGCTCACCGACGCCATGGGGGAGCGGCTGCGCGCCGAGGGTGGCGAGTACGGGGTCACCACCGGCCGTCCGCGCCGCTGCGGGTGGCACGACGCCGTCGTCACCCGCTACGCCGCCCGCGTCAACGGACTCACCGACCTGGTCATGACCAAGCTCGACGTGCTCACCGGACACGAGACCATCCCCGTGTGCGTCGCCTACGACGTCGACGGCGAGGTCACCTCCGAGATGCCGCTGACCCAGACCGACTTCCACCACGCCAAGCCGGTTTACGAGGAGCTGCCCGGCTGGAGCGAGGACATCACCGGCGTGCGCCGCTTCGAGGACCTGCCCGCTGCCGCCCGCGACTACGTGCTGCGCATCGAGGAGCTCGCCGGCTGCCGCATCTCCGCGATCGGGGTGGGTGCGGGCCGCGAGGCCACCATCACCCGGCACCGGCTGCTCGGCTGAGCGGTTAACGACGACGGCGGCCGGCCCCGCAGGTGGGGGCCGGCCGCCGCTGTTGCCGCGCGGGCGCGCTGACGTCTGGACGGCTCTGGACGGCGCTAGTTCACTGGTGTCCGTAGGGGCCGGGCTGCTGGCCGTAGGGCGGCTGGCCGGGCTGGTACCGCTGCGTATTGCCGTAGCCGGGCTGGCCGGGCTGGTACTGCTGCGGGTTTCCGTAGGCCTGCTGGCCGGGCTGGCTCGGGTAGCCGGGCTGCTGCGGCTGTACGCCGGAACCCTGCTGGCCGTAAGGCTGCTGCGCGCCGTATCCCGGCTGGTTGTAGGGCGGCTGGCCGGGCTGCTGATAAGGCTGGGCCGGGTATCCGGTGCCGGGGTAGCCGGCGGCCGGGACGGCGTGCTTCTTCTGGTTCTGGTAGACGACGACGCCGACCACGACGCCGGCGATCGCCAGCAGGCCCACGATGCCGAGAACGATCGGCAGCAGCGAATGCCCCTCGTCGGAGTCGGCGTCGGCGGGTGCCGCAACCGCTTCGCTCGTGGGAGTGGGCTCCGCGTCTCCGGTGGCAGGAGACGGCGCGTCGGTGGGCTCCGCGGAGGCGGAGGCGGAGGCCGAGGGGCTCGGCGTGGCCGGATCGGCGGTGTCGAAACCGGTCGCCTGGAGGGAGTCGAGTGCGGCGATATCCTCCCAGTCGGCCTTGCGGCCGGAGATGGTGGCGTTCTCGTCGGCTTCGATGACGTCGCCGGGGAAGGTGAGCGTCAGGGTGGCGGAGTCGTAATCGCTCAAGTCGCTGAAGCCGGACATCTCGACAACGTAGGTGCCGTCTTGGTGCTTGACGGAGAACCCATCGTCGGTGGAGCCGACGATGGGCAGGCCGAGCATGGACAGCACACAGGTGTCGTTCTCGGCGGACAGTGTCACCTCGATGTCGTCGTCGGCGTCTTCGATGTCTTTGAGGCTATCAAGATCGGCCGCATCCTCCGTGCAGTAGAGGTCGGCGCTCACGCCTTCGATGTCGATGGTCATGACCAAGTCGGCGGTCTTGTTCTCATACAGTGTGAAGTCAATATGGGCGCTCGCATCGCCGTAGTCGGCGAAGGCGGCGGGACCCACGAGTGTGGAGCCGAGCAGTAGCGTGGAGCCGGCCACTGCGGCGCCCGCGCGGCGCAGGGTGGTGGGGGAGAGGATGCTCATGCCGGGAGTGTACGGAACCTTCTGGGCTGCGGCCTAGAGTCGGACTGGGGTATCGCCGCTTAAGCACCGCCGAAGGAGCAACGGTCGCAGCATAGGGCGACGCCCACGCGTCCGGTGCCGGGCGCGTGGGCGTCGCGAAGAGTTCACTCAGTGCTGGGTGTTGGGGTCTCCGGGCTGCTGGCCCGGCTGGTACTGCTGCGGGTTGCCGTAGGCCTGCTGGCCGGGCTGCTGTGGCTGGGCGCCATAGCCCTGCTGCTGGCCGTAAGGCTGCTGTGCGGCGCCGTAGCCTGGCTGGCCGGGCTGCTGCGGCTGGGCCGGGTATCCGGCTCCGGGGTAGCCGGCCGCCGGGGCGGGCTTCTTCCGGCTCCGGAAGACGATGAAGGCGACGACGCCGGCAACCACCAGGAGCGCCACCACGACGAGCACGATCCAAATGGCCGAGCTCCTGCCGGCCGAGTCCTTGCCGACCGCCCGGATGGTGCCTGCGTTGGTCAGGTCGTTCCAGGTGACCTTGTTGCCGTCGATTGTGGCGCTGTCATCGGCTTCGGTGACCTTGCCGGGGAAGGTGACGGAGATGGAGATCGAGCTGAAGTAGTCGCCGGCGTCCCCCATGTCGCCGAAGTCGACGATGTACTCGTCGCCCTCGTGCGTGATCGGGGAGTCGGAGCCGTCAAAGGCGTCAAGGGAGGCACCGGTGACGGTCAGGGCGCAGGAGTCGTCCTGGGCGGCGACGTCGACCTCGGCCTCGTCACCGAGCTCCGCGATATCGTCGTCACTGATGCCGCTGAGTTCCAGCATCTCTTCGGTGCAGTAGAGGCTGGGGTCGATGCCGTCGATTCCAGCCGATACGGACATGTCGACGAGCTCGTCCTCGTGGAGCACGAGGTCGAGGCTCATGTTCATGGAGAGTCCGTAGAAGTCGTCGTTGTCGTCGGCGATCGCGGTGGGGCCGAGGAGGGCGGAGCCGAGCAGTAGCGCTGAGCCTGCCACCACGGCGCCCGTGCGGCGCAGGGAGTTGGGGAAGAGGTTGTTCATGCCCCGGAGTGTACGGAAACACCCCAACTCCGGCAACAAAACGATGACGCTCAACGCCGTTGTGAGCGGAGTCGCCACAGCGCGGCCGCGCCCACCACCGCTCCGGCGACCGCCACCCCGGCCACGATCCACGTTCCGTAGCGGTCCCAGGCCGACACGCCTGCGCCCGCCTGCGCCCGCCCGGACGCGCTCACGCCGTCGTACAGCAGGTCGGCATCCTCCCAGGTGACGGTGGTGTCCTTCACGGTGCCGCCGCCGGCGTCCACGACGGCGCCCGGGAAGGTGATCGACAGGCGGGCGTCCACCACCGTGTTCAGTGACTCCGACGACCCAGACGACCCAGGCGTGGACTCCGCGGTGGTGGCCTGTGTGGCATCGGTCTGCGCGGTTGCATCCGCGTCCGCCTGAGCGGCGTCGGCGGCGAGTGCGCCCCCGACGCCGGCGATGTGCACCACGTACAGGTCACCGTCGCGAACCACCAACTGTTCCGAGGCGGCATCCTCGTCGTCGGCGTCGGGGATGGGCACGCCGGTGACGTGCACCTCGCAGCCGAGTCCCTCGGCGTCGTCGGCGGAACCGAGCGGGGAGGCGGTAACCGTCGCGCCGTCGCCGGAGCCGATCAGCGAGTCGGCGGTAAGGCTCTCGCAGTCGGCGCCGTCGGTGAAAACCGCGCCGGTGGTGTCGCGCATGACCAGGTCGACGGCGTAGGTGCCGGCCGCATCCAGGTGCATGTCCATGTGGGCGGTGCAGCCCGACAGCGCCAGTGCGGCCGCGCCCACCGTGATCGCGAGGCGGTGGGCGAGTGCGCGTTTGCGGCGGTCGGCGAGTGGCTTCGGGGACACGCCCCGACGCTACACGGCGGCGGGTGTGGCGGGAAACACCACCCCGGAGGGCGCCAATTCCGCGTTCGGGGGACCTTCGGACGTGACCTGGGGCGCCAGATGAGGAAGGATAGGACCTGACCCGTTGAGTCACGAGAATCGAAGAAAGAAGGACTCACATGACAGTGTCTGAGCAGGATGTCCGGGCGGCTGCACCGGCCAACGCCCCCGAGGACGTCATTGCCTTCGCCGTCCGTCTCGCCGAGCTCGGCAAGCCGGAGGACGTTTACTTCTGCGACGGCTCCGAGGAGGAGTGGGACCGCCTGACCACCGAGATGGTCGAGTCGGGCATGTTCATCCGCCTCAACCCGGAGAAGCGCCCCAACTCCTTCCTGGCGCGTTCGCTGCCCAGCGACGTCGCCCGCGTTGAGTCCCGCACCTTCATCTGCTCCGAGAAGGAGGAGGACGCCGGGCCGACCAACAACTGGTACGACCCGACCGAGATGAAGAAGATCCTCAACGAGAAGTTCGACGGCACCTACGCCGGCCGCACGATGTACGTGATCCCCTTCTCCATGGGTCCGCTCGGCGGCCCGATCTCCCAGCTGGGCATCGAGATCACCGACTCCCCGTACGTCGTGGCGAACATGCGCATCATGACTCGCATGGGCGCCAAGGCCATGGACCTCATCAACGAGGGTCGCACCTGGGTTCCCTGTGTGCACTCCGTGGGCGCCCCGCTGGCCCCCGGCCAGGAGGACACCACCTGGCCGTGTAACGAGGAGAAGTACATCACCCAGTTCCCGGAGACCAACGAGATCTGGTCCTACGGCTCCGGTTACGGCGGCAACGCCCTGCTGGGCAAGAAGTGCTACGCGCTGCGCATCGCCTCGACCATGGCCCGCCGCGACGGCTGGATGGCTGAGCACATGCTGATCCTGCGCCTGACCGACGAGAAGTCCGGCAAGCAGTACCACGTGACCGCCGCCTTCCCGAGCGCCTGCGGCAAGACCAACCTGGCCATGCTCCAGCCGACCATCCCCGGCTACAAGGTCGAGACCGTCGGCGACGACATCGCCTGGATGCGCCCCGGCGAGGACGGCCGCCTGCGCGCCATCAACCCCGAGGCCGGCTTCTTCGGCGTCGCCCCGGGCACGTCCTACAAGACGAACCCGGTGGCCATGGACACCATGAAGGCCAACACCATCTTCACCAACGTCGCCCTGACCGACGACGGCGACGTGTGGTGGGAGGGCATCGACGCCGAGCTGCCGGACCACCTGATCGACTGGCAGGGCAACGACTACACCCCCGCCGACGCTGAGGCCGGCAAGAAGGCCGCGCACCCGAACTCGCGCTTCACCACGCCCGCTTCGCAGTGCCCGATCATCTGCCCCGACTGGGAGGCCCCCGAGGGCGTTGCCATCGACGCCATCCTGTTCGGCGGTCGCCGCGCCACCAACGTGCCGCTGGTGGCCGAGCAGTACAGCCCCGCGCACGGCGTCTTCATCGGCTCCTCGGTGGCCTCCGAGGTCACCGCGGCCGCCCTTGACGCCAAGGTCGGCTCGCTGCGCCACGACCCCTTCGCGATGCTGCCCTTCTGCGGCTACCACATGGCCGACTACTGGGGCCACTGGCTGGAGATGCAGGAGCAGCTGGGCGACAAGTTCCCGAAGGTCTACCAGGTCAACTGGTTCCGCAAGGACGCCGACGGCAAGTTCCTGTGGCCCGGCTACGGCGACAACTCCCGCGTGCTCGACTGGATCGTGCGCCGCTCCGCCGGTGAGGTCGAGGCCATCGAGGGCGTGACGGGCCTGTACCCGAAGTTCGAGGACTTCAACCTCGAGGGCCTGGACGTGGACGAGTCCATCTGGAACCAGATGTACGACATCGACCCCGACGCCTGGGCTGCCGAGATGGACTCCACCGAGGAGTACTACGAGCAGTTCGGTGACAAGGTCCCGGCTGCCATCCGCGAGGAGCTGGCCAAGTTCCGCGAGCGCATCGCCGCTGCCAAGGCCAACGCCTGAGCAG
>NZ_QMIN01000055.1:30462-45644 GCF_003287795.1 Actinomyces sp. Z5 | reverse complement strand
GGGTCCCCGGTCTTCTGACCGGGGACCCCGCCGCATTCAGCGGGCGAATTGTCCAGAATCGGCACGAACGCCCCTCCCGCCCGCCGACGGCGAACCACGATCGGCGTCATTTCAACGTTCCGCACCCGGCCGGTGTGCGCCCGCAGGGCGTTTATGCCGTTTTGGAGCACCATTCGCGCCAGCCAATGTCACCGGCGCCCACAGGCTCGGTTCGTGCAGGGTGAATCCACAGAGCTCGTTCGGTCGGGTGGCGCGGCATCGCCCACCGGCGCACCCTCGGGACATGAAACAGGATGAGGATGACATTCTGGTGCGGGTACGGGCTTGCCATGGCGCCGTTCGGATACGGGACTTGCATCCGGATCGGACGGAGCGTCGTCACATCGAGAGGCTGGTCGAGGCTCGCGAACTGATTGCGCATCCCCATGGGGTGGTGAGTTTGCCTGGCGTGGGCTGGGACTTGGTCCTTGCTCGCATCCATGGCGGGGTGATCACCTGTATGCACGCCGCCAAGCATTATGGGTACCCATGCCCGCGGCTGTGGGTGCCGGTGCATTTGGCGGTTCCTCGCGGCAGGACGATGCCTTCGCTCAAGGGCGAGGTGCTGCACGCTGAGGGCTCCCTTCAGCCGCCTCCTCCGACTCGGTTCCCGGTTGCGCCAGTGCCGCTCATGCTGGCGCGCTACCTGCGCTGCGATCCCAGCCGCGAAGCACCACTAATGGCCTGCGACGCCGCCCTTCACCAGGGACATACCAACATCGAGACCATCGCGGCGCTGCTGCGAGGGCCGGGATCCCGGCAGGCGCTTCGGCGGCTGGCGCTGGCCAGCCCGCGGGCGCGCTCCCCGCTAGAGACTCTGGCCCGTTTGCAGTTGTACGACGCTGGGATTCCCTTCGAGGACGGTGTGGTTATTCCGCACGTGGGCGAGGTAGACCTGCTGGTTGACGGCCGCCTGGTTATGGAACTGGACGGTTACACCTACCACGAGGACGACTTTCAGTTCGCTAAGGATCGCGCCCGCGATCGGGAACTGGTCCGACAGGGGTATCGGGTTGCTCGGTTTACCCGCAAGGACGTCCACCTTGGGAAGGTAGGCGCGGAGGTTCGGAGTCTGCTGGCCGCACGCGACGATCTACTCGGCCGCCCGCACACGGCTGACGGTCCTATGGCTGTCAAAAATGATGACAAACGGGGAAGCCGACGTCCGCGACGCTCTTGAAAATGGCGAAATCATGCGGGTGCCGAGCCGGTGCCCGCGGCCACGCGAGCCGTTTGTCATCGATTTTGACACCCGGGCCGCTCCGCCTTGTGTCAAGACACCTGGGCGGCTAGCGTGGCCACATGACTGCTGCCAACCGCGCTCTGATCATCGTCGACGTCCAGCCGACCTTCTGCGAGGGCGGCGCCCTGCCGGTGTCCGGCGGTAACGCGGTCGCCGAGCGAGTGGCCGCCTATGCCGCCGCCCACCGCGGTGACTATGCCCTGGTGGTCACCACCCAGGACTGGCACATCGATCCCGGCGAGCACTTCTCCGAGACCCCCGACTTCGTGGACACCTGGCCGCCGCACGGCGTCGCCGGCACCGCCGAGGCCGAACTGCACCCCGCGCTGGCGGAACTGGCCCCGGACGTGAGCGTGAAGAAGGGCCAGTACGCCGCGGCGTACTCCGGCTTCGAGGGTGTGGACGAGACCGGCGCCGGCCTGGACGCGATCCTGCGCGCCCGTGGCATCGAGGCCCTGGACGTGGTCGGCCTGGCCGAGTCTCACTGCGTGAAGGACACGGCGCTCGACGGCGTGCGCGGCGGTTACCGGGTCCGCGTCCTGACCGACCTGACCGCGCCCGTCAGTCCCGAGCAGGGTGAGGCGGCCCGCGCCGCCATGGCCGAGGCCGGCGTGGAGCTCGTGCCCTCCGCCCGGGCCGCCGGCTAGGAATCTCCCAGCCGGGCTTGCGGTGCCCGCCAGATGCCGAAGCGCTCGATCTCGGCCCGCAGCGCCGGCCGGGCGGCGACCTCGTCCCAAGGCAGAAATACGTGCCGCATGCGGTCGTCGACGAGCATCAGCACCTGACTGTCGGCGTCGTAGCTGGTCAGCTGCAGGCGGGACATGTCGGCCCAGCGCACGGAGGTGTGCCCGGTCAGGCGCCAGGCGCCGTCGTCGTCGCGACGACGCTCCTGCCACAGGGCGGCCAGCGTGTGCTCGCTGACGCGCAGGCTCTCGGGGTGGGCGATGTCGATGCCGCGGTCGGGGTCGTAGGGGAGCGCGACCTCCATGCGGGCGGGCTCTTCGGGCACGTCCCAGACGATGTAGCCGTGGCGCTCGGCCAGTGCGCGGGTGGAGTCGTTCAGGGGCACGTGCACGCCGGCGCGCAGTTGGTCGTAGGCGCGGCGCACCCCGGCGGAGGTCGGATGCAGTTCGGCACTGCGGCCGGTCAGGTGCAGATGGCGGTCGAGAGCCGCCACTTCCTCCGCCCCGAACTCCTCCAGCGCGGCATCGACGACGGCGTCCGGGATGGGCAACGGGTTGTGGATCAGCTGCTCGACGATGCGGCGCAGCAGCATGGGGGTTGGCTCGCGCTCCTCCAGGTGGATGCAGCAGTAAGCCGCGTCGCGCAGCTCCACCACGTTCAATCCGAGGTTGTCGTAGACGTTGAAGTCGCGCAGGACGCGGATCGACTGGTGGGCCAGAGCGCGCATGGCTACCAGCGTGTTCGCGCCCGGGTTCCCCGTCGCGCTCAGCAGGATGCGCCGGTCGTCATTACAGGGCAGCAGGGCGGGGCGGCGGTCGAGGTACACGGGCGGACGCGCCGGGGCCGCGCCGTAGGCGGGCTGCGCGGTCCAGCCGACGCCGACCAGGTAGGGATCGTTGGTGTCGAACACGTGCCGGACCTCGCCGCGGCGCGGATCCAGGCGCGCAAGTAGGGCGCGTACGGCCTGCCAGGCGGCCTCGCCGTCGGGCGCGTGCACGCGCAGGTTTCCGAGGGTCTGGGTGTTGGTGCCGACGTAGGTGGCCAGGTCCCGGTCCCAGACGACCCCGGGTCGGCTAATCGGTGTCGCGTCGGTGGCCAGCAGGCCCGGCTCGGCAAACAGGTCGCCCAGATGCTCCCAGGCGCGCAGCACGGCCTCGCGCCGTCCCCAGACGGCGATGGTGAGGCTGACGGCGGTGAAGCTCGCCTCCGCCTCGGGGACGACCACGTCGCCGACGCCGACCTCCACCGGCCGCTGCAACTCGGCGCGCAGCGCCCCGCACAGGCGTGCCAGGGTGTCGAGCGCGGCGGGCGGCTCGTCGACGGCGCCGTAGTCCAGACTCAACCCCAGCAGCGCCTGCCCGGGCTCCAGGCCCGCGGTGCGCACCATCCAGTCGTGCCCGGCGAAGGTCGCCCACTCGTGCTCGGGTTCGACGGCGTCGTTCATCTCGGCTCACCTGCTTGACTGCGTGCTTGGGTGTGGACCGCGGCCGGGCCTGGCGAGGCCGGCCTTCCCGGCCGGCGGACGGGCGCGGTCATTGGATAAGTCCGAAGGTACCGCGCGGCAGGCGCCAGATGCCGCGGCGTTCCAGTTCGGTGCGCAACTGGGGGTGGGTGACGACCTCGTCCCAGTACAGGCTGACGGTGCGCAGCCGGTCGTCGATCAGCTCCAGGTACTGGTCGGAGGGGTCGTAGCAGGCCATCACCAGCCGGGTGGAGTCCACCCAGCGGAAGCCGGCGGAGTGGTCGGGATGCCAGCGTCGAGGCAGCCCCCGATACACCCAGTTGAACTGGTGCGCCTGAATCTGGTGGGCGGTCAGCTTGATGGCATCGGGATGGTCGGCGTTGCGCCGGTGTTGCGGCCCGTCATGGAGGAGGATGACGTCTCCTCCGGGCTCATCGATGTGCTTCCAGAGCAGGTAGCCGGCCTGCTCCGCCAGCGGCTCGGTCTCATCGCGCAGCGGCAGGTGCACCGAGGCGCGGATCTCCGCCAGGGCCCGCCGCACGCCGTCGGCGGTCGGCTGCACGTTGCCGGCCCGACCGCTGGTGCGTAGCCGCAGCGCGTCGTCGACCGTCGCGGAGGGGCCGTATGCGTTCAGCGCCCGCTCGATGAGCGTGTCGGGCACGGGCTGGGGGTGGGTGACGACGGCGTCGTGCACGGCCATCACCTCCCGGCCGCCCAGGCGGCCGTCGTTGGTGTTGAGCGCGAAGCAGCAGTAGAAGGCGTCCCGCAGGGTGATGAACTCGTAGCCGAGGCGGGCCTGCATATCCATCCGGTCCAGCAGGTCGGCGATCAGGGCCTGCATGACGAACCCGGCCACATAGGCGTCCGCGCCCGGGGTGGCGGTGGCGGAGAGCACCACGCCGTCGTCGGGAGGGCACAGCACCAGGGCCGGACGCCGGTCGAGGTAGACGGGCGGGCGGGTCGGCGGTGCCGCGGCGGGCGGGTCGGCCGTCCAACCGACGCCGACCAGGGTGGGATCGTTGGTGATGAACACGTGCCGGACTGCGCCGCGGCGGGGATCCAGGTGGGCGAGCAGCTCGCAGGACAGCAGTCGGCCCGCCTCGCCGTCGGGGCCGTGGATGGGCATGTCTGCCAGGTTCATGGCGGAGACGCCCGCATGGGTGGCCAGATCCCGGTCCCAGGCGTTGACCTGACGGGGGAGCAGCGGCACATTGGCGGGCAGGTCCGGGCGAGCGAAGAGCTCTCCCAGATGCGTCCAGGCTCCGAGCACGGCGGCGCGGCGGCCGCGGATGCGCAGTCCCAGCATGGACGGCTCCAGCTCGACGGCGACCTCGGGCACCGAGACCTCGCCGACGCCGACCTCGATTGGGCGCTGCAACTCGGCGCGCAGCGCGCCGCACAGGCGAGCGGCAGCATCCAGGCGGGCGGGCGGCTCGTCCACCAGGCCGTAGTCGAAGTAGGCGGCCAGCAGCAGCTGCTCGGGGTCGGGATCGGCGAGTATCAGCCAGTCGTGGCCGGCGGAACTGGTCCAGGAGCCGACGTCGCCGAGGTCCGGTGGTTGGGTGGAGGGCGCGGGGGAAGCGCTCGCAGTGGGGGCGTTCGCGGAGCTGATGCCGTATCCGCCGTCGCTCATGGGGGTCCTTCCTGCGCCGCGGCCGAGAACCGCGCACACTTCAGGCTACACGCGTGAACCCGCGCCGCCATGGGCAGCGGTGCCCACGGGCGAGTCGCCTGACAAGGATAGGTACGTACGCAGAACTCGCATAGCAAAACAGCTCCTATAAGTTCCCCGTAAACAATAAGGGTACTGTAAGCGAGGTGGCGCTAGGTCGTGTTGCGTAAGTGGGTGGGGTGGTCGGCGTGGTGTGCGGAACAGGGTGAGGCCTTCGGGGTATCACGGGTGGTGTGAGAACAAACCGCGACACTGCCAAAGGCCTCGGCCGTTGAGTATGGACGCCTGTGCCCGCCATGACCTGACCGATGCTCAGTGGGAGCTGCTTGCGCCCCTGCTGCCCGCCCCGCCTGCTCGTGGCAGGCCGCGCGTGTATCCGCTGCGGGACATGATCAACGCCGTACGGTGGAGAACCCGGGTCAGTGCGCCCTGGCGTGACGTACCGGCCCGGTATGGGCCGTGGTGGAGGGCCTACGCCCTGTACCGGGCCTGGCAGCTGGCTGGTGTGTGGGAGCGTATTGAGGCCGCACTGGTCGCCAGGGCCGACGCCGCCGGCAGGGTCGATTGGCGGGTGTCAGTTGACTCCACCACTTGCCGGGCGCATGTGCATGCCGCCGGAGCCCGCAAGGACAGCCCCCAACTGGTGGACGGGGAGCCCGAGGACCACGCCCTGGGTACTTCCCGGGGCGGGTGGTCGACCAAGGTTCATGCCGCCGCCGACGCCGCCTGCGGGATGCTGGCGCGCCTCCTGACCGCCGGGCAGGCGGCCGATGCGCCGCTGATGATCCCCGTCCTGGAAGAGATCCATGTCCAGCGTCCTGCCGGTGGGCGGCCCCGCACCCGGCCGCAGGTGGTACTGGCGGACAAGGCATACTCCTCACGCGCGAACCGGGACTGGCTGCGCGCCCACCACATCAGGGCCACCATTCCCATCAAGGCCGATCAGGCCGCACACCGCAAAGCCCGCGGCCGGCTGGGTGGACGGCCTCCCGCCTTCGACCCGATCGCCTACAAGGACCGCAACGCCGTGGAACGCTGCTTCGGCTGCCTCAAACAGCATCGCGGTTTCGCCACCAGGTACGACAAGCTCGCCGTCCGCTACCAAGCCACCATCCACATCGCCAGCATCGACCACTGGCTAAAACGACTTACATAACACGCCCTAGTTCGTGTTTGCCTGTATGGCGCGCGGCTCGGGGAGGGGCAGAAAAGCGTTGCGGCTAGATTGCCTTGACGTGAGGCCGCCTGAAGTGTTTGATAGAGCTTATGGCAGATGGGAAAGTGATTGAGCAGGTGGTTGAGGCACCTGCGGAGCAGCGGTA
Organism: Actinomyces sp. Z5; assembly: GCF_003287795.1. Lineage (NCBI taxonomy): Bacteria > Bacillati > Actinomycetota > Actinomycetes > Actinomycetales > Actinomycetaceae > Actinomyces > Actinomyces sp. Z5. The sequence goes on along the minus strand of NZ_QMIN01000055.1, from coordinate 39,222 downwards.
CGGCATATGGGGCAGGACAGTCAGCTCATTGATTTTGATGTTGTTATTCGTACTGCTGTTGTGCTCCGCGCTGGCAGTGCTAACCTATCCTTTTGTTGGTGGCGCCCGGGATGAGGGGCGTATTGATGTCGGTGCAGCATTTTCGGACATGCTGATTGCGCCTATCAGGGATTCCGGAGTTGAACTTACTTTAGCGGCTGTTGCCGCAGAGGTTGGTGTCGCTGCATTGGCGGTTGGTGTCTTACAGTTCTATTCGCCGGATAATATTGACAAAAAGACAGATCGCTGGCTTGAATTCGTTCGTGTTGCATACAAGAGAGATTCTGTTGCTGAAACGAGTGGCATGCTCCTGGTGTTCGCGTCGGCGCTGATTGTGTGCATAGTTGGCCTGCAAGCACTGATTCTTAGGGCTACGTCGGTCGTGTTGCTGTTTGTATTGGTGTTGTTTATGCATGCGATCACTGCGGGTTTGCTCGGGTTGATGCAATACAGCAATGCGGCGACGATTGTAGGTCGACTAAATAGTATAACTCAAGTGGTTCGACTTACGTGGTTATTTCCCGACCAGATGCGGTGTAGCAAGGATCGGTTGTCCGGTTCGAAGGAGCAGTCTGGTCGGCTGTGTAAGCGTGTTTGCACCCTTGTTTGCGTCCTTTTGCTGCTGGTCGCGCTTGTTGCATTTGCGCCTTGGGTGGTGAAGCTCATTTTATGGGGAGTATTATCGCTGCTATGTTCCTTCGGGGTTACCGTATTCGCGGGATACTGTCGCTGGGTTCGTAAGTGGGTATATGGCGTTGTATCGGGGTTAATGGGTCTCGCGTGTTGTATTGTCGCCGTGGGGTGTGTGTTGCTTGTGGTCGAATCTGGTCGGGGTGATGTTGTGCCGCAATGGTGTGCGGTGGTCTTATTGGCCGTTGCGTCGGTATTGCATATCGCTTTCGTTTTGACTCTCTGTTTGTCTCGGACTTGTGTTGTTTGGCGGAAAATGCCGATTGAAGGACTGCTCGGCCGTGCGTGCTACAAGGCGCTAAAAGGTGCGAGAAGCGCCAAGCTGCGAACGGAGGATGATGAATGGGGTATTATGGTTGACGACGCTATAAAGCGTGAGTGTTCGCAGCAGAAGAGTGAGGAAAAGGGGGATGAGAAGACATGTGATGAATGTCGGTCTTTGAAGGAGATTCTCAAAGAGGTTGGTGTCATTACCGAAAAGTCGGAGTCTGGGTCTGACGCATCGACGGGCGAGACGCCCGGCCCTTCCACTCCGTCGCCTCCAAGTGTGCGCTCGGCGGCGGAGATAATTGCTGAATTCTACGTGGGGCCGATCCGCTTGCCACTGAAGATGCGCTGTCGGGGTGAGCCTGATCAGAGCTGAACACGGGGGCGGCGCGACGAACGGGCGCAGGACGGCTAGTCTGGGGGCGTGAAGATCTTGCTGCTGGGGTCCGGCGCGCGCGAGCACGCCCTGGCCCGCGCCCTCGCTTCCGACCCCGCCACCACCGAACTCGTCGTCGCCCCCGGCAACCCCGGTACGGCCGACATCGCCACCAACATCAAGATCGACCCCACCTCCCCGGAGGAGGTGGTGGACCTGGCCACCCAGATGGTCGCCGACCTGGTCGTCGTCGGCCCGGAGGCGCCACTGGTCTCCGGGGTCGCCGACGCCGTCCGCGAGGCCGGCATCCCCGTCTTCGGGCCCGGCGCCGAGGCCGCCCAGCTGGAGGGATCGAAGTCCTTCGCCAAGCGTGTCATGGCGTCGGCCGGCGTGCCCACCGCCGACTCCGTCACCTGCACCACCGAGTCCGAACTGGAAACCGCCCTGCGCAACTACGATGCGCCCTACGTCGTCAAGGATGACGGCCTGGCCGCCGGCAAGGGCGTGGTGGTCACCTCCGATCTCGAGGTCGCCCTCGCCCACGGGCGCGCCTGTCTGGCCAAGGAGGGCGGGGCCGTCGTCGTCGAGGACTACCTCAACGGTCCCGAGGTCTCCCTGTTCTGCATCTGCGACGGCGCCACCGTACGCCCACTCGCCCCCGCCCAGGACTTCAAGCGGCTCGGCGACGGCGACGTCGGCCCCAACACCGGCGGCATGGGCGCCTACACGCCGCTGACCTGGGCCCCCGATGACCTGACCGAGCAGGTGGTGCGCGAGGTCGCCCAGCCGGTGGTGGACGAGATGGCCCGCCGCGGCACCGTCTTCATCGGCCTGCTCTACTGCGGCCTGGCCCTGACCGATAAGGGCCTGCGCGTGGTCGAGTTCAACGTCCGCTTCGGCGACCCCGAGACCCAGGCCGTCCTGGCCCGCCTCGACTCCCCGCTGGCCGAACTGCTGCTGGCCGCCGCCACCGGCCGCCTGGCCGAGGTCCCCGCCCCGCGCTGGTCGGAGCAGGCCGCAGTCGACGTCGTCCTGGCCGCCCCCGGCTACCCCGGCACCGTCACCACCGGCGGCCTGATCACCGGCATCCCCGACGCCGAGGCCCTCGAGGGCGTCCACGTCCTGCACGCCGGCACCGCCCGCGACGACGACGGCAACCTGATCGCCTCCGGCGGGCGGGTGCTGTCCGTGGTCGCCCTGGGGGAGACGGTCGCCGACGCCCGCGCCCGCGCCTACGAGGCCATCGGCAAGATCCACCTCGACGGCGCCCAGTACCGCACCGACATCGCCGCCGGCCGCTGAGCCGATCGGTTCTTCCGCCTGCACGTCCAGTCGCTGCGGCGGTCAGCGGCGCGTCTGCGTGTCGGACCTGCGCGGGGGGAGCGTGTGTGCACTCCGCGGCATCATGTGCGCAGTGGCGGTGTCGCGTGTGCAGCGGGGCCGGATGACGCACCCGAGGGAGGGGCACCCGCGGCGTGCGGGTGTCATGGATTGCACCACTTTACCCGTCTGGCTGATGCCCGTGACTGACTATGGTCGCGGAATTGCGCGGTTCCTGTGAAGCCTGGGCGGCGCTGACCGGCGAAAGTGGTGCATTCTGTGCCAGGTGCGGCGCAGCCAGGACCGTCATCCGCCGACGTTGCGCGGCAGGAGGGGCTGGTCTCGTAGCGTGTCGTCCAGATCCGCCGAACGCATGAGTTCCCCTTACGCACACGAGTCTTGGAGCTTTGCCGGTGTTTAGCGCGTGTATAACTCCGAATCTCGTGTGTCTGGCGACAATGCACGCGTATGTACCTAGTGCGCGTGCGTGACACGGTCACAGGTGATGGCTTGCGCTCCGCGCCTCGCCCGTCACCGCCCGCGGTGGCAGGATGGGGGCATGAGCGAGCTCAGCACCCCTGACGCCCCCTCCACGTCCGCTGCGGGCGGGCCCCCGCCGGCCCCCGACCTGCCCGGCTGGAAGCACGTCTCCTCCGGCAAGGTGCGCGACGTCTACGCCCCCGCCGAGGTCGGCCCCTGGTCCGGGCAGGACGTGCTGTTGCTGGTCGCCTCCGACCGCATCAGCGCCTACGACCACATCCTGTCTACCCCGGTGCCGGACAAGGGCAAGGTACTCACCGCCCTGTCCGTGTGGTGGTTCGAACAGCTCGCCGACATCGTCCCCGGCCACGTGGTCAGCCTGGACGTGCCGGCCGCGGTCGCCGGTCGCGCCATGATTTGCCGGCGCCTGAAGATGTACCCGGTCGAATGCGTCGCCCGCGGCTACCTCACCGGCTCCGGCCTGGTCGAGTACCGCGCCGGCGGCACCGTATGCGGCCTGCCCCTGCCCGCGGGCCTGACCGAGGCGTCGCGCCTGCCAGAGCCGATCTTCACGCCAGCCGCCAAGGCCGAACTCGGCGAGCACGACGAGAACGTCTCCTTCGAGCGGGTGGTGGAGACGGTCGGCCGCGAGGCGGCCGAGGCACTGCGCGAGACCACCCTCGCCCTGTACACCCGCGCCGCCGAGATCGCCCGCGCCCGCGGCATCATCCTGGCCGACACCAAGTTCGAATTCGGCCAGGACCCCGCCACCGGCGCCCTGATCCTGGGCGACGAGGTCCTCACGCCCGACTCCTCCCGCTTCTGGCCCGCCGACGCCTGGACGCCCGGCCGCCCCACCCCCTCCTTCGACAAGCAGTACGTGCGTGACTGGCTCACCTCGCCCGCATCCGGCTGGGACCGCGGCTCCAATACCGCCCCGCCCGCCCTGCCCGACGACGTCGTGCAGCGCACCCGGCAGCGGTACCTGGAGGCCTACGAGCGCCTCACCGGCAGCCCCCTGGAGCTGGCATGAGCGCTCCCCAGGCGACTCCCGACCCCACGGCCGTGCGCACGACCCGCAGCTTCCAGCCGGGGCCCGGCTTCGTAATCGCGCTGGTTGCCGTCGGCACGGTGCTGCTGTTGGCGCTCGTTGCCGCCGCCGCCAGCGCCTTCGGTGCGCCCGGTCTGTCCGCCATCCTCGGCGGCGTGGCGCTGGTGATAGTGGGAGTCGGGCTGCTGTTGCTGCTGCGCGTGCCGGCGCGAAGCGTCGTCGTCAACGCACCCCGGCTGCGGCTGGAGCGCAACCGGGCGCGGATGGCGCGGCGGCGGCGCGGGACGCAGCAAGCCGCCGCGACGGGGTACCCGGAAGAACCGGCCCCGCTGACGGTGCCCGGCACCGACCTGATCATTCCCGACTCCGGTGGGCGACGGGAGCTGACCACGCTCGACGTCGTGAGCGGGCCGCTGACCACCGCGCTCGCCACCACCGCCGCGGGGCGGAAGGCCGACGAGTTGCTGGCCGGAACCACCATCGGCGAGACGCTGATCCGGGTCCTGCAACTGCTCGCCGGAACGCTCGGCTTCCTGCTGCTCGCCCTCGGACTTGCCTCGATCCTCGGGCAGGTGATCGTGTGACGCCGCCACGCGACCGTCGTCGGGAGGATGAGCGCGGTCCCGTCGACTGGGGCATGGGGGAGCGCGCCAGGGCCTACGCCGCCCAGGGCGGCACCCGGGCCCGCGCCTATGCAGCGCCGGACACGGATACCGAGCCCGACGTTGACTGGGGCGCTCCCGCCTCTCCCGGAGGCGCACAGCGCCGCCGCAACGACACCGGCACCGACTGGGGCGTGGGGCGCGGGCCCGCTTCCGCCGCCACGCCCGGTCGCACCCCCTGGCCGCAGGCGGTGCGCCGCCAGCGCCTGGCCGGCATCGTGTTCGCCATGGTCGGGCTGGCGCTGGCCACCTGGTCGGCCATGCACCTGGCCGCCAACGCGGAGGCCGGCCACCCGTGGCTGCCGCCCTGGCTGGTGGTTGTGCTCGGCGGGGCCGGGCTGGTCTCCGCCGCCGGCTACCTGGCCTGGGCCGGCGGCACGGCCGTGCGCCATGAGGCCGAGCGGTGGGAGCCCACCGTCGTCGACGCGGCGGCGGGCCTGACCGCGGGCGTCGTCGACGCCGCCGACCCCCACCACCTGCTGGCCGGCGCGGGCCTCGGCGGGCCCGCACTGCCACCGGGGCAGCGCAATGTCGGTGTCGGCGGCTCCGGTGTGAGGATCGACTCCGGACCTAAACCGGTCATGGGCACCTCCACCATGGACCAGTCCGTGCACGCCCCGGCGGGTGTGGCCGGCGCGGTCGGCGGCTTCATGCTCGCCGCCGCGGTGGTGTGCGCGATCCTCGCGCTGGTGCTGGGCAGCGAATGGCTGTTGGGCACGCTGGCTCTTGCCATCGGTGGCATCCTCGCCGTCCGCCTGGCCGGCGACTGGCTCGGCACGATCTAGCTCGCCGAGGTCGGTCGTTGTTACGTGCCGAGGTCGGTTGATATGGCGGGCCATGCGATTCATGCAGGCCCGGGCCGGTAGGCTGGGCCCGGACCCGCTCCCGCCCGACCGCATCCAGGAGGACCGATGGGACGCATCGTCGTCGAGGTCATGCCCAAGCCCGAGATCCTTGACCCGCAGGGCAAGGCCGTCATGGGCAACCTACCCCGCCTAGGATTCGACCAGTTCACCGGCGTGCGCCAGGGCCGCCGCTTCGAGCTCACGGTTGACGGCCCCGTCACCGACGCCCACCTGGCCGCCGCCGCCGAGGCCGCCGAGAAGCTTCTGTCCAACCCGATCATCGAGGACGTCGTCTCCGTCACCGCCGACCCGGCCGACGGCGCGGACGCCGCGTCGAACCCCGAGGAGGCCTGAGTGACCCGCATCGGCGTCATCACCTTCCCCGGCACGCTCGACGACGTCGACGCCGCCCGCGCGGTCCGGCTCGCCGGCGCCGAGTCCGTCTCCCTGTGGCACAAGGATGCCGACATCCACGGCGTGGACGCCGTGGTGGTCCCGGGCGGCTTCTCCTACGGCGACTACCTGCGCTGCGGCGCCATCGCCCGCTTCGCCCCGGTCATGGACGAGGTCATCGCGGCCGCTGGGCGGGGCATGCCGGTGCTCGGCATCTGCAACGGCTTCCAGATCCTCACCGAGGCCCACCTGCTGCCCGGCGCGCTGATCCGCAACGACCACCAGAAGTTCATCTGCCGCGAGCAGCGCCTGCGCGTGGAATCCACCACCACCGCCTGGACCAACCTGTTCGATGAGGGGGAGGAGATCGTCGTCCCGCTGAAGAACGGCGAGGGCAACTTCATCGCCTCCCCCGATGAACTGGACCGCCTCGAGGGCGAGGGACTCGTCGTCTTCCGCTACCTGGACAACCCCAACGGCTCCGCGCGCGACATCGCCGGCGTGCGCAACCAGCGCGGCAACGTCGTCGGACTCATGCCGCACCCCGAGCACGCCGTCGAGCCCGGCTTCGGCCCGGACTCTCCGGCCGGCGCCCGCCAGGGCGTAGACGGCCTGCGCCTGTTCCAGTCCGCCATCAGCGCGCTGGTCGGCGCCTGAGTTCGAGTCGCTGGCCGGCGTCACGCCGGTTGCGCGTCAACTGCACCGCCCGGCGGCCTACTCCGTACGTCGCCTTCGGCCATACCACCGACGGCAACGTGGCGTACCAGCAGCGTTCGGGACCGTCATGCGGGCGCGCCGCAATTGTGGGCAAAAGTAGGGACGATCGTCCCATTGCACTTAGTTAAGTAAGTGAGTTAAGTTGCGGTGGTCGGTAGAGACCGCGACCGATCCAGCGGCGACACCCTTCCCCGGCCGCGTCGAGAGGTCCTCGCCAACGATGGCGAATACGGAAAGTAGGCACGCAATGCAGCTGCGCAACATCCCCATCACCCGCCGCTCCTTCCTGGCCTCGACGGCGGCGGTCGCCGCCGTCGGCACCCTCGCCGCCTGCGGAGGCGGCTCAGGCTCCTCCGGCGGAGGGGCGGGCGGCTCCGGCGGCACCCTGACCATCTTCAACGGCGCCACAGGTACCGTCACCGCCAACTTCAACCCCCAGAGCCCCACGGCGCTCCAGCCCACCCGCGGCGTGATCTACGAGCCCCTGTTCTTCTACAACCTCGTCACCGGCGAGGACCCCCAACCGATGCTGGGCACGGAGTACAGCTGGAACGACGACGGCACGGTCCTAACGGTCAAGACCCGCGAGGGCGTCACCTGGTCCGACGGCGAACCCTTCACCGCCAATGACGTGGCCTTCACCTTCAACCTCATCCAGAAGACGCCGGCATTGAACACCTCCGGGCTGGCGGCGACGGCCGAGGCCCCCGATGACACCACCGTCGTGCTCACCTTCCAGCAGACGTCCTTCACCTCGGAGGCGGACACCCTGGGCAACCAGGCGATCCTCCCCGAGCACCTGTGGAAGGACGTCGCCGAACCCGACACCTACACCAACGAGGAGCCCGTCGGCACGGGCCCCTTCGTGCTGGACAGCGTCTCCTCTCAGTCCTACTCCCTGGTCGCCAACGAGAACTACTGGAACGGCAAGCCGAAGGTCGAAGAGATTCGCTACATCTCCTTGGAGAACGCCGACTCGGCCTCCGCCTCGCTGGTCGCCGGCGAGGTCGACTGGATGAGCGCGTTCCTGCCGAGCATCGACGACATCATTGCCTCCAATCCCGACCTCACCTACGTCAACACCCCGACGCTGACCAGCTGCATCTACGCCTCCTGCAACCCCGACCTCGGCTCCACCGGCCCACAGACCGACAAGGCGGTGCGGCAGGCGATCTACTACGCGATGGACCGCAGCCAACTCAACCAGCTGGCCGGCGGCGGGCTCGCCGGCGAGGCCTCCCCGTCCTACCTGGTTCCCGGGCGCGACGACGACTGGATCGCCGACCAGGACAACCTGGTCGTGCCGCAGAGCCCCGACGTCGACAAGGCCAAGCAGATCCTCGAAGACGCCGGCTGGACCGAGGGGTCCGACGGGGTCCGCGTCAAGGACGGCGAGCGCCTGGCACTGAACATCCAGACCGTGACCGGCTGGTCGGACTTCATCTCCATCAACGACACCCTGGTGCAGCAGCTCGCCGAGGTCGGCATCGAGCTGAGCACCTCCCAGGTGTCCTGGAACGAGTGGAACCAGAAGGAGGTCACGGGCGACTTCCAGCTCTCCCTGGACTCGCTCAACCTGGGCGCCTCCACCGACCCCTACTTCACCTACAACCGCATGCTGCACTCCGACAACACCGAGCAGGTGGGGGACTCCGCCACCGGCGGTAACTACAGCCGCTACGTGAACGAGAAGGTTGACGCGGCCATCCGTGCCGCCGGGCAGACCAACGACCCCGAGGAGAAGAAGGCGCAGTACGCGATCGTCCAGGAGCAGATCGCCGAGGACCTGCCCTACATCCCGATCTACGTCAACTCCATGCTCACCGAGTTCAACACCTCGCGCTACACGGGCTGGCCCACCGAGGACGATCTGTACGCGCTGCCCGCCTCCTGGGGCAGCTGGTCTACCGGCATCATCCT
>NZ_QMIN01000055.1:0-30189 GCF_003287795.1 Actinomyces sp. Z5 | reverse complement strand
GGCGGACTCACACAGGTGAGTCCGCCGCCACCGTATGCAGGCACCGGCTACTCGGAACCCTAAGGACCCCAGGTTGCGTTTTCTCCTACGAAAGATCGGGTTTTACGCCATCGCCCTGTGGGCGGCCGTAACCCTCAACTTCCTCCTGCCCCGGCTGCTGCCGGGCAACCCCGTTGACATCATGGTCTCCCGCCTGGCCACGCACGGTCAGGTCAGCCCCGCCACGCGGCAGGCGATCGAGGCCCTGCTGGGCGCCGACACCGGTGCGAGCATGTGGGATCAGTACGTGCAGTACCTGGGCCAGCTGCTGCGCGGCGACCTCGGCGTATCCGTGGCCTACTTCCCGACCCCGGTCGGGCAGGTCATCGGTCAGACGCTCCCCTGGACGATCGGGCTCGTCGGGCTGGCGACCATCATCTCCTTCCTGCTCGGCATCGTGCTGGGTACGGCCGCCGGCTGGAAGCGCGGACACCTCTTGGACAACATCATCCCCGGGCTGACCATGCTGCAGTCGGTGCCCTACTTCTGGCTCGCACTGATTCTGCTGTTCCTGTTCTCCTCCACCTGGCGGATCTTCCCGATCCACGGCGGCTACGACGTGTACGGCACCGTGGTCGGACTCAACTGGCCGTTCATCAAGTCGGTCGTCTACTACGGAATCCTGCCGGCGATCACCATCGTCATCTCCTCGGTGGGCGGCTGGACGCTGGGCATGCGCAACATGATGGTGTCCACCATGAGTGAGGACTACATCCTCACCGCGGAGGCCAAGGGCCTCACACCCCGCCGCATCCGCACCTGGTATGCGGCCCGCAACGCCGTCCTGCCATCCATCTCGGGCTTCGCCATCTCCCTGGGATTCGTGGTCGCCGGCTCGCTGGTCACCGAGCAGGTCTTCTCCTACCCCGGCATCGGCACCGCCCTGTACCAGGCAGTGAACAACAACGACTACGCCCTCATGCAGGGGATCTTCCTGGTGATCACCCTGTCCGTGCTGGGCGCCAACCTGATCGTCGACCTGCTGTACGGCGTCATCGACCCGCGCACGCGCGCCCGCGGCTGAAGGAGGCTCCACCATGTCCACGCAAACCTCTACCGCGGCCGGCAGCAGGCCCGCCCGCAGGAGCGGCAGCCGTTTCCGCCTCCGCGTCACCCCCAAGCTCGTCGTCGGCACCACGATCGTCGTGCTCACCATCCTGTTCGGGCTCGTCGGACCGCTCGTGGTCGGCAACCCCTCGACCGTGCGCAACCTCGGCATGACGGCGCCTTCCGGCGAGTTCCCGCTGGGCACCACGCAGACCGGGCAGGACGTACTCGCTCAACTCACCTACGCCACCCGCGGATCGCTACTGATCGGGCTGATCGTCGGCAGCCTCACGCTGCTGCTGTCCGCGTTCTTCGGAGTCGTGGGCGCCTTCATCGGCGGCATCGTGGATGACCTGTTCTCCCTGTTCACCAACATCATGCTGGTGATCCCCGGGCTCCCGCTGGTCATCATCATCTCCAGCTACGTGCCCAAGAAGAGCATCTGGCTGGTGGCCTTCATCCTCTCGCTGACCAGCTGGGCGGGGTCCGCGCGGGTGCTGCGCGGCGTCACCCTATCGGTGCGCAATCGCGACTACGTGCTGGCGTCCCGCGTGAGCGGGGAGAAGACCTGGCGGATCCTGACCATAGAGATCCTGCCCAACCTGATCCCGCTGCTGGCCTCCCAGGTGGTCGGCGCGGTCATCGCCGGCATCCTCGGCGAGGCCGGGCTGTCCTTCCTCGGCCTGGGCGCTTCGGGCTCCTTCACCTGGGGCACGATGCTGTTCTACGCCCAGAACGGACTGGCGCTCAGGCTCGGCGCCTGGTGGTGGTTCGTGCCGCCGGGCCTCATGCTCGCGCTCTTCGGCGCGGCACTGTCGATGATCAACTACTCGATCGACGAGACCATCAACCCGAAGCTGCGGGCGGCCACGGACGCGAAGAAACGCCGTCGTGCACGCAAACGCTCCGAGTCCGCCCGCAACCGCACCCCCCAGAAGGTCGCCGCATGAGCCCCCGAACCACAATCGACGGCACCGTCCGGCCCGCCGGCCGCTCCCCCCGGCCCGCCGTCCTCGATATTGAACACATGTCGATCGACTACGACGTCGACCCACCCGTACATGCCGTCAAGGACGTGTCCCTGACCCTGCACCGCGGTGAGATTCTGGGCCTGGCGGGGGAGTCCGGCTGCGGAAAATCAACGCTCGCCTACGGCGTGGTCCAACTGCTCAAGGACCCGGCCCGCCGCGTGAGCGGCTCCGCGGTCTTCCACTCCCGCGAGGGCTACGACATCGACCTGACCGCCCTGACGGGCGCCGACCTGCGGGCCGTGCGCTGGGACAAGATCGCCATGGTCTTCCAGGGGGCGATGAACTCCCTGAACCCGGTGCTCAAGGTCAAGACCCAGCTGGGCGACGTGCTGACCACCCACCGTCCGGAGATGAGCAAGCAGCAGCGGCTGGAGCGCAGCGGCGAACTCCTGGAGAGTGTGGGCGTGGACCGCAATCGCCTGGACGCCTACCCCCACGAGCTGTCCGGCGGCATGCGGCAGCGCGTCATGATCGCCATGGCGCTCGCCCTCGAGCCGCAGATCCTGATCATGGACGAGCCCACCACCGCGCTCGACGTCGTCGTCCAGCGGGAGATCCTCCAGGAGATCTCGCGGCTGCGGGAGGAGCTCGGCTTCGCGGTCATTTTCATCACCCACGATCTGCCGCTGCTGCTGGAGATCTCCGACCGCATCGCCGTCATGCGCGACGGCGTGGTCATCGAGCTCGACGACGCCATCGAGCTGTACACCCACCCCAAGGAGGAGTACACCAAGCAGCTGCTCAGCTCCTTCCCGTCGCTGACCGGCGAGCGTGGCGCGTTCGTCCGCACCCGCCGCACCCACGTTAAGGAGCAGTCATGACCGTCCTTGAAGCGCGGAACCTCGTCAAGGAGTACACGCTCCGCAACGGGCTGCACACCTCCACCCTGCGCGCGGTGGATGACGTCTCATTCCGGCTGGTGCCGGGGAAGACCATTGCGCTGGTCGGACAGTCCGGCTCCGGCAAGTCCACCATCGCCAAGCTCCTGCTGCAGCTCGAGTCGCCCACCAGCGGCGAGATCCTGCTCGACGGCGAGCCCGTCAGCCGCCGCGGCCGGGGACTGGCGCGCTACCGCAGCACCGTGCAGATGGTCTTCCAGGACCCCTTCGCCTCCCTGAACCCCTACCACACGATCGGCCACCACTTGGCGCGTCCGGTCCGGCTCCACAATCCGCACCTGGGCAAGGATGCGGTACGCGAGCGGGTGCTGGAGCTGCTGCGCCGCGTGCGACTGGATCCGGCCGACGACTACGCCGATCGCAAGCCGCATGAACTGTCCGGCGGCCAGCGCCAGCGCGTGGCCATAGCCCGTGCCCTGGCCCCCGACCCGGGCATCCTCATCGCCGATGAACCGGTGTCCATGCTGGACGTGTCGATCCGCCTGGGGGTGCTCAACCTGCTGGCCGAGCTGCAGCAGGACAACGACCTCGGCGTCCTGTACATCACTCACGACCTGGCCACCGCCCGCCACTTCTCCGACGAGATCATGGTGCTCTACCACGGTGACGTCGTAGAACGCGGGCCGGCAGACACGGTGATCCTCCACCCGAACCACGAGTACACCAAGCGACTCCTGGCCGCCGCCCCCGACCCGGAGCGCCGCCTGGCCCAGCTGCGCCGTCAGCAGGGGGCGAACCAGTGACGCCCCCGGCAAACCCGGGCCCCCAGCGGTGGCTGTTCACCGGCGACTCGATCACCGAGTGGGGGCGCATCGATAAGCGCGACCCGCACGACCTGGGACACAACTACGTGCAGCTCCTGGCCGAGGAACACCTGGCCGGGCGCACGGTCCTGAACACCGGCATCGGTGGGGACCGCCTGGTGGACCTGGCGGAGCGTTGGCAGCGAGACGTTATCGATCTGGCCCCCGACGTGCTCAGCGTCTACATCGGCATCAACGACACCTGGCGACGCTATGACGAGGGCATCGTCTCTCCCATTCCCGACTTCGAACGGCGGCTGCGGGAACTGCTCGCTCCATTCGCCGCCGCCGGCACGCCGCTGGTCCTGGTCTCCCCCTTCGTGCTGCCCTACACCGGGGAGGACCGCAGCTGGCAGGAGGACCTGAACCCGCGGGTGCGGGCGATCGCACGGATCGCCCAGGAGCTCGACGCCGTGTACGTGCCGCTGCAAGAACCCATGACGGCGCTCGCGGCCCAAATCGGTGATGCCGCCGTCGCTGCCGACGGCGTCCACCCCACGCCCGCCGGCCACCGCGCCATTGCCGACGCCTGGTGGCAGGCCTGGCGGGCCGCCGGCATGGACGCCCCGGAATCATCCGCACACTGACCACTCAGGAAAGACCACCCATGATCACCACGACCACGCTGAACTCCGGCTGGCGACTGAGCCATCTGGCTGGCGCCGTCCCGGAGGAGACCCGGATCCCCGAGACGGTGCCGGCAACCGTCCCCGGCTGCGTACACACCGACCTGTTGGACGCCGGCCTCATCCCCGACCCGCTGGACGCCGACAACGAGGAGCGCCTGGCCTGGATGTGGCGCTGCGACTGGCGCTACGAACTGCGCTTCGACGCCGCACCGGCCGCGCCCGGTGAGCATGTCGAGCTGGTATTCGAGGGCCTGGACACGATCGCCACGGTCACCCTCAACGACGTCGAGCTGGGCCGCACCGACAACCAGTTCCGGCGGTACCGGTTCGACGTCGGCCACCTGCTGCAGGCCGGTGAGAACCGCCTGGTGGTCGACTTCACCTCCGCGCTCAACGTGGCCGAGGAGCGCGAGCGCCTCCACGGCGAGTACCCGTTCGTCAACGCCCACCCCTTCCCCATGGTCCGCAAGAGCGCCTGCTCCTTCGGCTGGGACTGGGGGCCGGTGACGATCACCGCCGGCATCTGGCAACCGGTGCGCCTGGAGCGGTGGCGCGGGACCCGGGTCCGCGGCGTGCGCCTGGGGGTGGACCTGGAGGGGAGTGTGGGCGTCGCCCGGCTGGTCGCCGAAGTCGAGCGGGACCCGGACGCGCCGGCCGCGTCCCTGGCCTACGCCGTCGCGGGAACCACCGTGGAGGCAATGGCCGAAGCCCCCGGCATCAGCGAGGTCGTGCTCGAGGCGCGCGTGGCCGACGCCGACGTGTGGTGGCCGCGCGGCTATGGTGACCAGCCCCTGTACGAGTCGACGTTGCACCTGGACGGGGAACCCGTCTGGTCCCGTCGCGTCGGTTTCCGGCACATGGAGGTGGATCTGACGCCCGATGAGGTCGGGACGCCGCTGCGGCTCAAGGTCAACGGAGAGCTGGTGCTGGCCAAGGGGGTCAACTGGATCCCCGACGACGTCTTCCCCACCCGCATCACCCGTGCCCGCTACCGGCGCGCCCTGGCGGACGCGGTGGAGGCCAACTGCAACACCGTGCGTGTGTGGGGCGGCGGCATCTACGAGTCCGAGGACTTCTACGACGCCGCCGATGAGTTCGGGCTGCTGGTGTGGCAGGACTTCATGTTCGCCTGCGCCGCCTACAGCGAGGATGCCTGGCTGAGGGACAACGTCATCGCCGAGGCCCGCCAGGCGGTGGCCCGGCTGGGTGGACGCGCGTGCCTGGCACTGTGGTGCGGCAGCAACGAGAACGAGACGGCCTTCCAGGACTGGGGTTGGAAGGAGCGCCTGCGGGGCCGTGCCTGGGGGCAGGGATACTACCGGGAGATTCTCCCGGCGGTCGTCGCCGAGCTGGACCCGACCACTCCCTACATCCCCTCCAGCCCGTTCAGCCCGGATCCCGAGGCCGAGGCGAACAACCGCACCGACGGCGACACGCACGTATGGGACGTGTGGAACGAGCTCGATTACCTGCACTATGCGGACCAGACGCCGCGCTTCGCCTCCGAGTTCGGCTTCGGCGGGCCCATGGCCTACTCCACCCTCACCGCCGCGGTGCACGATGAGCCGCTGAACGTGAGCGGTGCGCAACTGGCCGTGCACCAGAAGGCCGAGGACGGCTTCACCAAGCTGCGCCGCGGGCTGGAGGCCCACTTCCCCGAGCCGGTCGACTTCCGCCACTGGCACTGGGCCACTCAGCTCAACCAGGCGCGCGCCCTCGACTTCGGGGTGCGCCACTTCCGCTCGCTCCAGCCGCACTGCACGGGATCGCTGATCTGGCAGCTCAACGACTGCTGGCCCGTCATCTCCTGGGCCGTGGTCGACTCCGCCGGGGTGCGCAAGCCCGCCTGGTACGCGTTGCGCCACGCCCAGCAGAACCGCATGCTGTGCCTGGAGCCCGCCGAGGGCGGCCGGGTCCGGCTGGCGGCGGTCAACGACCTGGCCGAGCCTTGGGCCGCGCACGTCAGGATTGGATACGGCACGCGCCACGGGCTGGAGGTCGCGTGGGAGGAGCGCCGAATCGAGGTCGCGCCCCGCGCTGCCGCCGCGGTCGAGCTGGCCCTGCCGGAGGACCCGGATGGCTTCCTCATGGCCGAGGCCGACGACGCCCGCCGCGTCGTCTGGTTCGTGTCCACCGACCGCGAGGCCGGCCTGCCCGAATTCGACGCGGACGTGAAGGTGGCCCGGATTGCGGGCGGTTACCGGCTCGACGTGACCGCGCGAGTGCTGTTGCGGGACGTGGCGGTAACCGCCGATGCCGAACGGCCCGGCGCCGTCGTCGACGACATGCTCACCACCCTGCTGCCCGGCGAGCAGGCCTCATTCACTGTCCTGACCGACGGCGAACCGACAGACCCGCAGGTGCTGGCCACCTGGCCGGTGCTGCGCAGCGCCAATCATTTGGCGGGCTGACCGCGACGGCGATCGGGCCTGTTGCGGCCACGTGCCGCCGTCACGGCTGCGGCGTCACCTCCGCCACGGAGGCGCGCCGCAGCCAGTGGTGGGCGGGCTCAGGAACTTCGAAGGAGGTCTGCCCGGACTCAATGCGCAGCACGCATTCGGCGATGGTCCGGCCAAACGCATGCACATCCTGTGCGATCGCGGTGATTGGGGGTGAGGCCAGCTGGCAGGAGGAGGAGTCGTCCCAGGCGACGAGGCTGACGTCGTCGGGCACGACGGCGCCCAGAGCGGAGGCGGTGGCCAGCCCGGCCAGCGCCATGGTGTCGTTGTCGTAGATGATCGCCGTCGGACGTGCGGCCGCGGGGAGCTTCAGCAACTCCGCGGTGGCCCGCTGACCAGAGGCCTCGCTGTAATCACCCGGGACGATGCGCAGTTCTACGCCGAGTTCCTGTGCCACCCGGCGGGCCACCGTGTCCCGGATCAGGGTGTGTGCCAGGTGCTCAGGGCCGCTTACGCGGGCGATGCGCTCGTGGCCGAGTTCGTGCAGCCGCTCCATCACCCCGCGGGTTGATTCGGCGTTGTCGGAGACGATCGAAGCAGTGTCAGGTACAGCCTGCTCCACACCCGCGTGGAGTGTGGCCAGGCCCAGCTCATTCAGGAGTGCCGGACGCGGATCGTCCACCAGCGGATTGACGAGAATCACCCCGCGGACGAAGGCCTCGGCGGCCCAGCGGCGATACACCTCCAGCTCCTCACACAGTCCGGGAACCTGATGCAGGAAGAACAGTACAGAGGTGCCGCGCAGGGTTTCTTCGATGCCGTCGGCGTTCTCCGACCAGAAGGACTCGGCAGTAAGTAGTCCCCGTGGGCGGGCTAGAACCATGCCCCAACGGTGAGTATCCGAGCCGGTAGTCATGCGGACCTTTCAGTCTGAACCAATTGCTGGTCGGGCCGAGATCAGCGGCGCCTGGGAAGCCACCCGGTGTGAGCCGGGACGCCCCCTATCCTAGGTCGGAACGGGGATGTGGCCTGCCGCATTTGTCCGGGATAACGGGATTATGAAGGAGACAGTGGATGGTACGAGGTACCGATACCAAGGCGCTGGTGTTCGACCTCGTGCGCGCTCTGGAGCGCACCTCACGGGCGGAACTGGTCAAGCGGACCGGGCTGACCGGAGCGTCGATCTCGACCATTACTCGTCGCCTGCTGGATGAGGGGCTGCTTGAGGAAACCGGAAGAGCTCCATCAACCGGTGGGAAGCCGCGAACCTTCGTGCGGGTTGCGCCGGACTCTAGGTATGCGGTCGGTGTGCACCTGACGCGCACCGACATGGTGCTGGTGCTGACCGACCTGTTGGGCGCGATCATTGGACGCACCCGGAGAGAGCTGCCAACAGACCCGGGGAAGGGCGTGGGACAGGACTGTCTGCGGGAGACTGTGCAGGAGGCCATTGCGGAGATCATTGCCGGCACCGGAATCGACAACACCAAGTTGGTTGGAACCGGCGTGGTGCTGGCGGGACCCGCCGATCGCGGTCTGCCCGGGACGACCTCCGCGACCGACCGCGATGAACTGCGCGCGGCGTTGGAGCGGTCGACCGGCATGCCCGTCCTCATGGAGAACGATGCCACTGCGGCGGCACTAGGCGAATGGTGGGTTTCTCCGAGCGGGCGCGCAGACGACGCCCTGGTGGTCTACCTGGGTGCCGGCATCGGCGGAGGACTGCTGGTCGGCGGCCGCTTGCAGCGGGGGACCTCGGCCAATGCCGGCGAGCTCGGGCACGTTTGCGTGGATCTCAACGGCCCGGTGTGCACTTGTGGGGCCCGCGGCTGCGTGGAGGCGGTTGCCGGACCACAAGCGGTGGTGTCCAGGGCGCTGTTGGACCCCGACATCGCCGGCCCCGCAGGGTTGGGGGCGCAGGTCGGTTCACGCGGTTCGGTCGAGGCGGATTTCGCGGCGATCGCCCGGGCCGCGCACCTGGGGAACGAGTCCGCGCGGCGTCTGCTCGCCGAGTCCGCTCGCGCTCTGGCAGTAGCGATACGGTCGGTCGTCAACGTGCTGGACAATGCGGCCGTCATCCTCACTGGGCCGAGTGCCGCCGGCGCTGGCGCGGTGTACCTGCGGGCCATTGAGAGTGAGCTCAAACTGCGCTATGGGGCGGCCGCCTCGCGTCCGGTGTCGGCGAGGCTTTCACAGAACTGCGGCACCGCCGCGGCGCTGGGAGCCGCGGCCATGGTTTTGGATGCCGCAATCCGCTCCTCCTAAACGGGCTTTTCCGGCTTGTGGGTGTGGCGGGGTGGTTAGTGTTGCCGACCTGGTGGGCTGGGTGCTGGTGGGTGTGGGTGGTGTGTGCCCGGGTGCCGCGCCGTGGGGCGGAATGTCCGAATTCGGCACTAAGGCCGTCGCCGACCGCTGGAGCCGATTTGGAATCCGCATGATTCCAACGTTCTGCCCATGGCCGCGGGCCGCGTCGGAGTCGTTTGTGCCGATCCTGGACACTTTGTGCCGCCACGCGCGGGACTCGACGCCGACGGCGGTTCGTGGGCAGACAGGCTCCCCGCGTGCCCGAGGCCGCCCCCGGAATCCGACACCACGACCCCCTGGGGGCCGGAAAAGCCGGCTTGGGTCCGTTTGGGACTCTCAAGGCGTTGCCGTACTCGACGGAGACCGGCACAGCTGGCTCGGGTCCGCCCGGGGCTTGGGTCCTGCTCGCGCCCGGTGCGCTGGTTGGCGGCGGTGTGGCCGGTCGGGACCGGCGCCCGCACCTTTCCCTGGCCTCTACTTGGACCGCGTTCCTCCAGTTGGACCGCATAATCGCAGTTGGACCGCCTGAGACAGCGTCTAGGGCGGTCCAAGTGCAGCCCGGCGGTCCAAGTAGAGCCTGGCGGTCCAAGTGCAGCCTGGCGGTCCAAGCAGACACGGGTCAGTCGACCCAACCGCAAGCAACCACACACCGCAGACACCACCGCAGTCCCCACCACACACCCTCAAACCCGGAGTGCTCCAAGTCTCCGTGGGCGCGGCTGTGCCCGGCGTTGTCCGGAGCTCGCATGTGACCTGCGTCCAGATCGCAGGATTGCGACAGTGCAGCGACACGGCTGCCTTATGCGGGCCTGTAATCTTCCGACACACGAATTGTTGTACGCCGGAAGGAACCCCAATGCGTATCCCCAACCAGCTCCTCGTCCCCGCCACCGTCATGGCCCTGGGCGTCTCCCTGGCCGCCTGCTCCATCAGCGTCGGCGGCTCGGAAGGCGACTCCGCCTCGGAGGAGACCACCGCCGCCGTGGCCACCGAGGAGGCCACACAGACAACCGAGAGCGCGGACGACACCGACACCGACGACAGCGAGGACGCCGATACGGACGACGCAGATGCCGCCGCAGACGCCGATACGGACGACACCGACGCCGACGCCGCCGTCGGTGCCTCCACCGCTGACATCACCGACTCCGACTGGCTCGGCGTAATTGCGAACGGTACCCAGGAGAACGTGTCCGGCGATTACGCGATCCAGAGCTCCGGGGGCACCTACAACCTCGTCGGAGAGCTCAACAGCCTGACGATTCAGGGCTCGGAGGTCACCGTCTCCGCGGAGACCATCGGGACTCTGACCGTGCAGGGCTCGGACGTGACCGTCTACCTCCGCCAGGCCGACACGATCCAGGTGTTCGGCTCCGATGTCACCGTCTACTACCTTGACGGCGCCCCGAGCATTCAGGACATCGGCGCCGACAACACCGTCGAGCAGCTGACCGACTGACCGGCCCGGACAACCCGACCGCGCAGCCCATGCCCCGGCCCGTACCCGCCCCGCCCCCCGCCTCCCCGGCGGCCGGCCAGCCTGCCGCCTCCCCGGCGGCCGGCCAACCCGCCGCTACCGTCCTGCTCGTCGACGATGAAGCCCCGATCCGCGCCTCGCTCGGCTCCTACCTGGAGCGAAGCGGCTACCGGGTGCTGCGCGCGAGCGACGGTGTGGAGGCGCTCGACCTGCTTGGCGCCTACAGCATCGACATCATCGTCAGTGACGTGCTCATGCCCCGCATGGACGGGCGTGAACTCGTGCGGCGGGTACGGGCCGGCGGCACCTGGACCCCGATCATCCTGCTCACCCAGGTCGACGCCTCCTATGAGCGCGTCTCCGCCCTGGATGACGGCGCCGACGACTACCTGTCCAAGCCCTTCGACCCCGCCGAGCTCGCCTCCCGAATCCGCGCCGTCCTGCGCCGCACCCGCGGCGTCGGCCAGCCCCTGACGGCGGCGTCCCGGCTGATGGCGGGTGAGCTGACCCTGGACCGCGCCGCCCGCCGCGTCACCCTGGCCGGCCGGGAGGTGTCCCTCACCCCGAAGGCGGTCACCCTGCTGGACTATCTGATGAGCCACCCCGGCGAGTTGCACACTCGCGAGGCGCTGCTGTCCGCCCTGTGGGGCATCGACTTCGTGTCCTCCACCCGCGCCGTAGACCACCGCATCCGCGAGATCCGCCGCGCCCTGGGCGACGACGCCACCCACCCGATCTTCATTGAGACCGTGCCGCAGGGCGGCTACCGTTTCTGCGCCGAGGTGCACACGTGAGCGCGCCGGTGGGATCGGACATATCCGGCGCGCTCCGTTCGATCGGTGACGCCGGACGCCTGAGAGCGGAAAACGGGGGCGGGCCCGTTGACGCTGACGCCGGTACTCACACCCGGTCCGGCCGCCGGTTCTGGCTGTGGTGGGGCTGCGGCGTCATCGCCGTGGCGGCCCTTACCGCCCTCGCCCAAGCGGCCTGGGGCGGGCTGACCCTGTCGGTTACGACCGCCGTCCCGGTGGCCGTGGCCTTGGCCGGCGGGGGCGCGTTGACGGCGGTGGCGCTGGTCGTCGTCGCCCGGCGACGCCACCGGGCCGAACAGCAGCGGCTGCGCGCGCAGGCGCAGGCACAGGCGCGCACCCGCCACCGGCAGTTCCTACGTCGCCTGGACCACGAGTTGAAGAACCCGCTGACGGCGGTGCGCGCCGCCGTCGCCGACGCCTCCCGCACCGCCACTCCGGTCGTAGCCGCGGATCTGGAGGTGGTGGATGCCCAGTCGCGGCGGATGAGTCGTCTGCTGACCGACCTGCGCAAGCTCGCCGAGCTGGAGACCGCCCCGCTGGCGGTGGAGGACGTGGACCTGGCCGAGACGGTCCAGGACGCGGTCTCCGCCGTCATCGAGGAGGCTGCCGGACGCGGCGCGGCGGTGCGGGTACGTCTGGACCTGCCGGCGGTGCCCTGGCCGTTGCCGCACGTACGCGGTGACGGCGACCTGCTGTATTCGGCCGTGTACAACGTGCTCACCAACGCCGCCAAGTACACCCCGGACGGCGGGGCCGTGGAAGTGCGCGGCAGGGAGGAGGCCGGTGCCGTCACCATTGAGGTGGCCGACACCGGAATCGGCGTGCCCGAGGCGGAGCTGGACGGCGTCTTCCGCGAGTTGGAGCGCGCCTCCAACGCCCGCGCCCTGCCCGGCTCCGGACTGGGGCTGGCGCTGGTGCGCACCATCGTCGGCCGGCATGGCGGGCAGGTGCGCATGGCCTCCCGTGAGGGGGTGGGCACCCGGGTGTGGCTGACCCTGCCGGTGGCCGGCCCGCCCGCCGCCGCACCCCCTGGACCACCCCGCGCATCCCGATAGACGTACACACCCGACACCCTCAGAGAACCAGCGACAAGGGCCCACGTCGTGAATCCCCGAACCGCCCCCACCCGGTGCCGCAGCTTCTTCCCCCAGACCCCTGCGGCCTGCATCGCCGTCGGCGCCCTGGCACTCGCGCTGCCCGACCTCGGCCTGTTGACCTCCTCCACCGGGAGCCTCACCCCGGACCTGACCGGGGACATCCAGCCCCGCCCGGGCATCACAGTCTCCCCGGCGCGCTGTGACGAGGCGGGGGTCCTGAACGGCGGCATGACCGTCGTCGGCGGGTACGGTTCGGTCATCACCTCGGACGGCGACTCCTCCCTGGTCAACGACGGTGAGGGCGGCGCGGTTTATGAGGACGGCTCGGTGAGCATCGTCAACGAGGGCGACGGTACCGCGCTGGTCAGCCGGGGCGTGCAGAGCATCGAGGTCGACGCCGAGCAGCGGGCCCAGGCGGTGCTCGACGCCCTGGAGCAGGACGGAGTGACCGCGCTGTTGGAGGCCGAGGGCTTTGGCGAGACCCGGCCGGTGGCGCCCAACGAGAACGAGGACGGCTTAGACAATCCTGCCGGGCGCCAACTCAACCGTCGCGTAGAGATCTACGTTCCGGCCTTCTGATGCGGGTGCGGCGCTGGGCGTGAAGCGGTGTCATGGAATGCACCACTTTAGGACTTGCTGCTGCAGCTTATGCCGACTGTGACCGCGGAATCCTACGGTTTGTCGGTTCTAGAACACGGCCAGTCCTTGGAAAGTGGTGCATTTTGTGACAGGGGTGGTCCGGTGAACGGGGATCCGCCCCGACTCGGCGTGGTCTCCGGCTACCCTGGCGCCGTGAACTTGTCCGTTTTCGCCCCGGTGCCCCCTGTGCACGCCTATCCCGGCCTGTTCATCTCCTTCGAGGGCGGCGACGGTGTCGGCAAGACCACCCAGATCGACCGCCTGAGCGCGCTGCTGACCGCGGCAAGGATCGCCTACCGGCGCACGCGCGAGCCCGGCGGCACCGAGCTGGGCGACCGGATCCGCGACCTGCTGCTGCACGGCGGCCACGTGAGTCCGCACGCCGAGGCCATGTTGTATGCGGCCGACCGGGCCCACCACGTCGCCACGGTGGTGCGTCCCGCGCTCGCCCGCGGCGAGGTGGTACTGACCGACCGCTACCTGGACTCCTCCGTCGCCTACCAGGGCGCCGCCCGTGCGCTCGGCCCGCAGGAGGTGCGTGACCTATCCCTGTGGGCCACCGACGGTCTGCTGCCCGACCTGACCATCCTGCTCGACGCCGATCCCGCCGTCGGCTCAGCCCGTACCGACGCCCGCGGTCGGCGCGACCGCCTGGAGCGCGAGCCCGACGCCTTCCACGCCGCCCTGCGTGAGGAGTTCCGGGTGCTGGCGCGCCAGGAGCCCGAACGCATCAAGCTCGTCGACGCCGAGCGGCCCGTCGAGGTGGTGGCTGCGGAGGTGACCGGGCTGGTCGAGCAGCTCATTGCCGCCCGCGGGGCGGGACTGCGTCTGGAGAGCGGGGGTGCCCGAGCCAGCGCCGCCGCGGGAGCCAACTCCGCGGGCCATGGCGTCCATGCTGCCTTGAAGGCCTTCCGCGCCGTCCTTCCCCGCCGAGGCCTGCAACAGTAACGTGCCGAGGAAGTCCTGTTGACAACTAGCCCTTGACGCCGCCCTCCTGAACTCCGCTGAAGAACTGTTTCTGCGCCAGCGCGAACAGGATGATGATGGGGACGAGCGCGATGATGGTGCCGGCGGCGACGACGCGCGGGTTGGAACCGAAGTTTGACTGCAGGTACTGCATTCCGACCGTGAGCGTGTACTTCTCGGGATCCGACAGGACTACGAGGGGCCACAGGAAGTCATCCCAGGCGCCTATGAAGGAGAACAGGGCGACGACGCTGACCATACCGCGGATGTTCGGCCACACCACATGCCGGATACGCTGCCAGGTGGACGCGCCGTCAATCTCTGCGGCTTCGAGGATGTCCTTGGGGATCATCGCGCACGCAGTCGTGATCAATAGGACGTTGACGGCGCCGATCGCCCCGGGCAGGAAGACGCCGACAAGAGAGTTGGCGAAGCCGAGCGATCTGACGGTCAGATACTGGCTGGTCAGCGTGACTTCGCCCGGAAGGAGCAGCGTCGACAGGAAGATTGCCATGAAGAGGTACTTGCCGCGGAACTTCAAGATGCCCATGGCGTAGCCGGCGCAGGTGCAGAAGAAGACCTGACTGACCACTGTGGCCACACCTACGAGCAGGGAGTGCCAGGCGTACTTCAGAATCGGTATGGTGCGCGAGACCGTCGCGTAGTGCTCCAGTGTCGGATGCTCCGGAACCAGATGCGGCGGGAATGCGTAGATATTCTCGGATGCGCCCTTCAACGAGGTGGACAGCTGCCACAGGAAGGGGAAGATGGCGATTACCGCCATGAGAATGAGCAGGACATAGCGCACGACGGCGCCGGCGGCAGTGGGCTTCAGAAAGTCCGACTCCCCCTTGCGCCGCCAGAAACGATCCTTGTAAGGCTTGGCGAGGGTGTGAGCGGGGGCCTCCGCGTGCTTGGCTGCTGTCGATGTCATCGCGAGGCCCTCTCACTAGCCCGTTTGGCGTTCTCGCGCAGTGCCGCCCGGTGCGCGCGGCGCTTGCGCAACCTGCTGCGCATGGCGGCTATGTCGGTGCCGTTGTTGATGAAAGCGGTCAGGAGTAGAGGCCCGATCGTTAGCAGGAAGAGCACCACGGAGAGCGCGGAGGCATAGCCGAGTTGGCCATCCAGTCCCGCTCCCTTGCGCTGAATGAGCATGACGAGGCTCATGGCCTGCCCACCGGGCCCGCCGGAACCGTTGGTGAGGATGTAGATCTCGGAGAATATGCGCATCGCGGAGGTCGTGATCAGGGCGGAGACCAGAAGCATGGCTCCTCGTACGCCGGGGACCGTGATGGACCAGAAGCGGCGAATCGGGCCGGCGCCGTCCAATGCGGCCGCCTCGTGCAGTTCGCGACCCACGTTGCCCAAGGCGGCCAAGTACACCACCATGTAGTATCCCAGCCCCTTCCAGGTGGTCAGGAGTATGGAGCACATGAGGATCCACCAGCGATCGGTCAAGAAGGAGATGCCTGTTCCGCCCAGGAACTCGATCGCCTGGTTGACGACCCCGCGTGAGTCGAACATCCATGACCAGATGATGCCCACGACAACTACCGAGGCTATGACCGGGAAGTAGTAGACGGTTCTGAAGAACGACATTCCGGGCATGTACTTCGATATCAACAGTGCCAGAAGCAGGGGGATGATTGTCAGTAGTGGAACGCACACGAGTACGTAGACGAAACAGGTGGTCAGGGCGTAGCCGACCTGTGGATCGTCCAGAATCCTCTTGAAGTTGTCCAGGCCTATGAACTGGGCGGGACGTAGCGGTCTCGCATCGGTGAAGGCCAGCATGACGGTATTGAGGAACGGCCACAGGGCGAATACCAGGACCCAGATCGTCGCCGGTGCGACCAAGATGTAGGGGGTAAGGCGTTGACGCAGACGCATGCGGTTGGCCTCCGGTGGGTGAGTGGCTGCGTGAAGCGCAGGCCCGGACGTGGGAACGGGGAGACGGGGCGGGCATGCGCCCGCCCCGTCATGGAGCGTTAAACGTTGAGATTCTCGTTGCAGTACTGAACGGCGGCATCCAGCGCTTCCTTGGCGGAGATGTCTCCCTTCATTGCGAGCGCGATCTGCTGCTGTGTGTAGGTGTCCATATCGTCGGTGTACTGGATCGGCTTGACCGTCTCGGCGCTGGACATCGCGGCCGCCGCCAGTTCCACTGCCTTTTTCATCAGGGGGTCGGAGATGTCTTCAGTGAGGGCATCCGGATCCTCATTGCCTTCGAGGGTGCCGGGCATGAAGCCCTGGGCGATCTTGACGAACTCCACCTGGTTGTCGTTATTCGTCACGTATTGGGCGAACGCGAGCGCCAAGTCGGGATTCGCCGAGTTCGCGGCAACACTGATGCCCTGGATGTACAGCGGCGGCGTGGTGAAGCGTGCTGAGCAGTCCGTCTTGTCGAGGAGGGTCGGGGCGTCGTTCGTCAGCTGGGTGACGAACGAGCCGGTGGCCGTGGTGTATCCCACCTTTTCCTGGGTGTACATGGTGGCATTGCCGGCATAGTCGTCGTTGAGCACCTCGGCCGGCATGGCTCCGATCTCGTATAACTCGGCGTACCGGCTGACGATTTCGGCTGCCTGGTCGGTGTTGAAGGCGAACTCCTCGCCATTGAAGATGTCGACTCCGTAGTCGCTGATCTCGGTGAGGCCGGGCATGGTGGAGGCCAGGTAGACCCCCTTCTGTGCGGCGGTGGTGCACCAATCGATGTACGAGTCGAGATCGGTGGGGGCGTCGTCAATGGACAGACCGGCCTGCTCCAGCATTTCGGTGTTCCACCAGCACACGTCCGTGCCCAGGTACCACGGGTAGCCGTAGACGCCCTCGATGCCGTCGTAGGTGTAGGCGTCCAGACCGCCTTGAACGTAGGAACTCAGGAGGTCTGCGTCCGCGGCCTTCAGATCCAGCACTTGCGAGACCTGAGCGAGTTTGTAGGCGAAGCCCTCGGGAAGGTTTATGACGTCGGGTAATTCGCCGGAGTTTGCTTGCTGGAGGACCTTCTCCTCGTAGCCGTCTCCGGGCTGATCGATCCAGTTGATGGTGGTGCCGGGATTGTCGTCCTGGAAGGACTTGATGAGGTTTTCGAAGTATGGTGTGAAGCGGTCGTCCTTGAGTGACCAGGTCTGAAAGGTGATCTCGCCGGACAGCTCTCCGGACCCGGATGCGGCCCCGGTGTTCGAACCCGAGCTGTTGGAGCCGGTGGACCCGGTGCAGGCGGACAGAGTCGCTGCCGTTGTGACGGACAGGCCCATGAGTAGAGAGCGGCGGGTGAGCTTCATGGTGGACTCCCTTCGTCTTTGAAGCGGTGGCGTCCGTGCCACTGGATAGAGACTACACCGGTTTAGTACGGATTGAGTACCTCAGTGCAGCCGGAGTTCGGGGACGGTGCCCTGCAAAGCCATTCGCAGCCATTGGTCGAACAACTCCGAGTTCGGGCCGGTCGTGGAACGGCGCGCGGGATCCGCTGTGGGAAGGACGAACCGCGGCTGGTCTCCCGGTGATGCTGCGTGCGTGGATGCTGAGTCGCGCGCGGCATCGACGACTTCGCGGAAGGCGCGTCCTGCGGGCTTGATCGCTCCAGTGGAGTCGATGAGGCCGAGGGAGTACTCAAGCTCCGGGAAATCAGTCAGGTCGCGCGAGACGTCATGGGAGCACCACCAGGTGATCGCCTCCAGGTTCCGCGCTGACGGCATGCCGTCCAACCCCGTGAGGTGCGCGATGGTGTCGGTGATGAAAGCGGGCGCGTCGTTGTTGGGCACGTATGTAACCGGGGCGCCGACCTCCTGCAACCAAATGGATCGGCGCGGTCCTCCCCAGGCGCGGGCCAGCTCGACGAGATAGCGTGCGAACAGCGGCAGAGCGGGATGTCCGCTGCCGTACCGCGGGCCTACTTGCATGAACACCCACGAGTGCACCGTCGTAGTGTCTCCCAGAAGTGCATGGGCAGGCGTGAAGGGGTGGGAATCGTCGAACCACAGGTCGTCGTCGAAGGAGTGTGTGAGCTCGCCGGTGGGCCACTCCTCTCGTGCGGCCCCCAAGAGCGTGGTCAGCCAGCGTTCGGCCTCGTCGGCGCTCAGCTGTGAACGGTGCGGGTGTCGGGCGGAGGCGAACTGTATGAACTCGTTGCCCAGGCTCAAGCCGTCGGCGTGCGGGCGCGAAGAGAGCTCTCGGGCAAGAGTTCGCACCAGCCTGATTTGGCCCGACACTGCCTTCGGATCGGTGAAGAGATTCCGATCGTGCCAGCTGGTCACCCACGATGGCAGGAAGTCGAATGAGGACAAGTGCCCCTGCAGTGCGTCGACGGTAACCGTGAGACCGGCCTGGCCCGCGATATCTACTACGCGCAGAACATCGTCGACGGCCGCTGGTCGGATGAGAGAGCGATTGGGCTGCAGCAGTGGCCACAACGGGAAGATCCGCACATGGTCCGCCCCGATCGACCGTATCGTGGCCATGTCTTCGGAGACGAGTGCGGGGTCCAGATCCAGCCAGGAGTGGAACCATCCCACACGGGGCGTGTAGTTGACGCCGAACCTCATTGTCAGTGGCCTCCTGCGTGCTTCGGCTTCTGACTCATCCGCACGGTTGCGATTCCGAAGGGGTGCAATTCGAAGCCCCAGGCCCCCGTCTCACCCGTGACGGGCGCTATATCAACGCCCAGCGTGGAGTCGGGATGCCCGTGCAGGTCTGTGCCGACGGCTCCGACCAGGTCTTCGGAACGCAGCGTTACGCGGGTGCGTACGCCCTCCGCCTCATACAGGCGCACGAGCACATCCCCGGAGTCGTCATCGGCCGGGTGGAGCGACTCGATGACGGCGCCGGTCGCGGTAACCAGTGGGACGACGCCGACGGCGTCACCTGGAGCGGCGCACTCCCACACCGGTAGATCCAGACGGTACGCCGCCTCTCGGGCCTGTCGTGTTCCGGCTGAGGGGAGCACTGAGAAACGGAACAGGTGGTCGCCCTGGTCCTGGTTCGGATCTGGGAAGCGGGCGGACCGTAGCAGCGATGCCCGTACCAGTGACCAGGTGCCACCGCCTTTACGGGGGTGGCGGGTTATGTCCCAGCCGTAGGTGGCGTCGTTGTCGATGCCTACGCCGCGGCCGGGTTCGCCCAATTGAATCCACTTGTGAGCGCACACCTCGAAGCGGTAAGCGTCCCAGGAGGTGTTCTCATGGGTGGGACGGCGTACGTGGCCGAACTGCGCCCCATAGGTTGCGGAGTCGGTGTGCACGTCGACGGGGAATGCCAGCTTCAGCAGTTTTTCCTTCTCGTGCCAGGAGACGTCGGCTCTGAGGTCGATCCTGTCGCCTGTCAGGGTCCATGTCAGTCGGGCGTGCGAGTTCCCGAAGGGCACCTCGACGACGGCTTGCGCCGCCCCGTTCTCCGCGCGCGTCTCGACCAGCCGGCCCGGGAGTTCATGTATGGAGGCGCGGTAGAAGGGATCCAGGTCCCAGGCGTCCCACTCGTTGGGAAAGTCGTTGGCGATCTGGAGGCAGCCGAGTCGTTGCCCGGGCGGAATGATCTCCTGGCGACTGCCGTCAACATTAAATGACAGTGAGACGACCGCTCCCGACGCATCGAGCTCCGCATGTGCGTCGTCGACTGTGAGGATCGCGCCGCCGTCCTCCAATCGCGTGATCACGACGTCGGTTTGCTCGGCCTTGGCGCTGGCGTCTGCGGCCGTCACCAATGCGGCTCCCAGAGGCGGAATCTCCACGCCGTCCACAAACTGCGATGCCGGCGCCGTGTTGAAGACCAGCCGGCATGGAGCATCGCCGGGCGCAGCGTTGTGCTCCGGGGGAGGAAGCGTCCTGCGGGGAGCGGCGGGGGCGGGCTCGGAAAGAAGAGCGGTCGGAGTCTGGTCGGCCAGAGCACGACGCGCGCTTGTGGCCAGGGCGCGCGCGGTGGCTATGACCCGCTGAAGCGCGGTTTCGGCCTCTTCGTAAACCCAGGCGATTGATGATCCCGGCAAGATGTCGTGGAATTGGCACAGCAGGGTGGCGCGCCACAGCCGGCGGAGGAGGGCGGCGGGGTAGACGTCGTCGGCGAGTAGACCACGTACCCAGGCGGTCGTGCACCAGGTCTCGGCTTCGCGCAGCGCCGCCTCGGCCTCGCGATTGCCGCGCTTGGTGGCGGCGTGGCTGGTGAGTGTTCCGCGATGCTTCTCCAGGTACAACTCCCCGACCCATACCGGAGCCGTCGAATACTCCGTGCGAGCGCGATTGAAGAACTCCTCGGAGGTCATGTGCTCCATCCGGGGCGAACCGGCGAGATCCTGACTGCGTTCTATGCGGTCGAGCATCTCGCGGACCGGGCCACCCCCGCCGTCGCCGTAGCCATAGAGGAAGAGCTCGGTGGTGGCCCGCCCCTTCTCCTTGAAGTTGCGCTGGGCGTGCTGTATCTGTTCCGCGCTAGCCTCGGCGCCATAGGTGTCCGCAGGAGGGAAATGGGTGAATATCCGTGTGCCATCGATCCCCTCCCACCACAGCGTGTGATGGGGAAACACGTCAACCTGGTTCCAGGAGATCTTCTGCGTGAGGAAGTTGTCGTAACCGGCGAGGTGGGCGATCTGCGGCAGCGCTCCGGTGTAGCCGAATGAGTCGGGAAGCCAGATCTCATGGCATACGGCTCCTAACTCGTCACGGAAGAAGGCCGTTCCCTCGGTCAGTTGGCGCACCAGGGACTCGCCCGAGGGCAGGACCGCGTCGGGCTCGACCCAGGAACCGCCGACCGGAACAATGCGACCAGCCTCAACCTGGGTCTTGAGGCGTTCGAACAGCGCCGGATCTTCCTCTTTGACCCATGCGGCGTGCTGAGCGGCGGGGAGGGCGAAGATCATGGGTGATCCGTCCTCGAGCAGGCGTATCACATTGGCCAGAGTGCGGACCGCCTTGCGCCGTGACTCCCGGACGGGCCAGAGCCAGGCGGAGTCGATGTGCGCGTGCCCGATCACCCCAAGAGTCACCGCGTCATGATCGGCGGGTGTGGCCAGGAGCGGCCTCAACAGCTCACGCACTTCAGCGGCCGCGGCGCGAACATTTGCGGGGTCGAGCCGGTCGATCGCCTCCGAGGTGCCGATCAGGACCTTCCACATGCGCGGAGAATCCTCTGGCAGTGTCCGTGCGAGACCCAACAGGGTGTCGACATCCGCGGCGAGGGCGCGCACCTGGTCGTGAACTCGGACAAGACGAGCCGTGCGGAACGTGTATAGCGGTGCACAGGACTGGGTGAACCGGGATCCCGCGGCCGTGGGCTGAAACGGAGGAACCCCGAGAAGCAGCGGGTTGGATGCGGCCTCGATGTACAACGTGAGGCGTCCTGCATCGTCCAGTAGCGTCGGTGACACGGGAACCCATTGATTCCGCGGATTGATGGCCTTGAGGATGCTTCCGTCAGGGGTTCGCACCAGTCCTTCGGCTTGGAAGCCGGGGGAATGGGAGGCCCAGCCGAGGTCGATGTCCAGCTCAAGGTGCTCGCCGCGCAGCTCGGCGGGGATCTGAACACTCACCCGGAACCAGGTAGTGCCCCACGCGGGTCCCCAGTCTCCGGGGACCGTGAAGGTGCGGTAGGGGGTGTGGGAAGACATAGCAACCGAGAAGGGGACTGGAGCGCCTGCCCCTGGGACGCCAGCCACAGGTCCGGCGTCATCGGTGACCTCCCAGGCCTCGACGTGCAAGGGGGCGATTGTCTCGAGGCCGGCCGGGCGGACCTTCTCATTGAGAATGCGGTCAATGTGCTTAAGGAGCATCGGGCGGTTGTCGTGCACGGCGGCCTCCATCGGCGCGGGCGGATGAGACGGCGAGTGTCCGTCGTCGGTGGCGGACTGCCTGATGGCAGCCCAGGCTAAACCGTGTTATGTAGGGGGTCAAGCGTTTTCGACGGAACTTCATAAGACGATCAGCTATGGCATACTGCCATCATGGAACGTCCCACCATCCGTGATATTGCGGAGGTAGCCGGTGTATCCCCATCGGCTGTGTCTTTCGCCCTCAACGGCCGTCCGGGCGTCTCGGAGAGCACCCGCAGCAGGGTGGTTGCCGTTGCGAATCAGATGGGTTGGACGCCGAATGCCGCCGCGCGGGCCCTATCTGCCTCCCGGGCGGGTGCTGTGGGCCTGGTCATTGCGAAGCCGAGCCATGCTGTCGCCGCCGAACGCTTCTTCTTCGAATTCATCGTTGGTATGCAGGGGGAGTTGGCGGCAGACGGACTCGCCCTCGTGCTGCAGATTGTCGAGACAACGGCGGAGGAGATCGCTACTTACCGCTCGTGGTGGGCGCAGCGCCGTGTCGACGGGGTTGTTGTGGTCGACCCGCGCAGCGAGGATCCGCGCTTGGCAGTTCTTGGTGAACTCGGCCTTCCGTATGTGTTGGTCGGTGAGCCGGATGTGTCCGGTATGCCCGCCGTCGTCGGGGACGACGAGGGCATGATGGACATGGTCCTGATGCACCTGATCGAACAGGGATGCGCTCGTATCGCCTACGTCTCCGGTGCCGCCGGCGTCATGCACAATGCGCGGCGCACCAACGCCCTATCCGCGTCCGGCAGGCGTGAGGGAGTCGAGATCATGGTCGTGCAGGCTCCCGACTACTCGGAGCGCTCCGGCGGTCAGGCCACTGCCGAACTCATCGGGAGCAGGCGCGTCCCCGACGCAATCATCTACGACAACGAAGTGCTCGCGGTTGGTGGTCTGTCCGTGCTGAAGCAGGATCAGAGCGACATCGGGCCCGGCGTCGCCGTCGTGTCCCTGGAGGACTCTGCCGTTCTGCGTGTACTGACTCCCGATGTTACGGCCATTCATCGAGAACCGGGCGAGATGGGACAAACCGCTGCCAGGCTCTTACGGACGTATTTGAGTGAACAGACGTCTCAGACCGTTCGCCTGATGACTCCCACCCTCGTGGTGCGCGCCTCCTCGCGGCGCCGAGTCTCATAGTTTGTGCTGCCGCGGCCCAGTCACTGGCGTTTGGCGGCACGGTTATGTGTCGGCGCGCCCAAGGTTGGGTGGCTAAGAGTCAAAAATGATGACAAACGGGGGCGTCGACGTCCACGACGCTCTTGAAAATGGTGGAATCATGCGGATGTCGAGCCGGTGCGCGTGGCCTGGCGAGCCATTTGTCATCGATTTTGACAATCGGGCCGCTCGGCGGGACCTGAAGCTCGGTCGAGCTGTCCGCCGGCACGGGCGAGCAAGGCGGATCGGCGGGCTGAACGCGTCGGCGGTTGCCGCTAGCCTGGTGGGGTGAATCAGTCCATCCCGACGCCGGTGATCAACGGCTCATTCCCTCGCCTCCGGGTACCCGTATGAGCGTATGGGAAGACGTCGTCGGGCAGGAGCGGGTCGTCGCCGCCTTCCGGGCGGCTGCCGAGGCCGCCCGTGTGGCCGTAGCCGCGCGCGGGGGAGGCGATTCCGGTGCCGGTGAGGCCATAGTCGCCGGTGAGGC
Organism: Actinomyces sp. Z5; assembly: GCF_003287795.1. NCBI lineage: Bacteria > Bacillati > Actinomycetota > Actinomycetes > Actinomycetales > Actinomycetaceae > Actinomyces > Actinomyces sp. Z5. Next base: position 6,601 of record NZ_QMIN01000055.1, on the reverse strand, counting down.
CGGCGCCGTCGACGCCTCCGCCATGACCCACGCCTGGTTGGTGACCGGTCCGCCCGGCTCCGGCCGGTCCGTCGCCGCCCGCGCCTTCGCCGCCGCCCTGCAGTGCACCGGCGAAGTTCCCGGCTGCGGGGTGTGCAAGGCCTGCCGCGACGTGCTCAGCGGCAGCCACCCCGATGTGGTGCGCATGGCCACCGAGAAGCTCCTGATCACCATGGATGAGGTCAAGACGCTGATCGGTGAGGCGCAGCGCCGTCCCTGGACCGGCAACTGGCGGGTGATCCTGGTGGAGGACGCCGACCGCATGGCCGAGCGCACCACCAACGTGCTGCTGAAGTCCATCGAGGAGCCGCCCCCGCAGACCGTGTGGATCCTGTGTACGCCCAGCGCCGACGATGTACTGCCCACCATCCGCTCGCGCTGCCGGCTGGTGACGCTGCGCGTCCCGCCCGCCGACGCCGTAGCCGAACTGCTGGTGCGCCGCGACGGCGCCGAGCCGGAGCTGGCCGCCCGCGCCGCCCGCGCCAGCCAGTCCCACATCGGGCTCGCCCGCCACCTGGCCACCGACCCCGGCGCCTGGGAGCGGCGCCGTCGCCTGCTGCTGGCGCCCATCTCCCTGCGCAGCGTGGGGGACGCCGTGTTGGCCGCCGCCGATCTGGTCGACGCGGCCGAGGCGGAGGCCGCGCAGGCCACCACCGAACGCGACGCCGTGGAGAAGGCCGCCCTGCTGCGAGCCCTCGGGCTGGAGGAGGGCGGGCGGGTTCCGCCGTCGCTGCGCGCCCAGGTCCGGCAACTGGAAGAGGATCAGAAGCGGCGCGCCCGGCGTGCTCGCACCGACGTGCTCGACCGGGCGATGATCGACCTGTTGTCCTTCTACCGGGACGTGCTGGTGGTCCAGCTCGGCAGCGACGTCGAACAGGTCAACATCGACCTCTCCGATGCGGTGACACAGGTGGCCGCCTCCACCGGGCCGCGCCAGTCGCTGGCGCGCATCGCCGCCATCGAGGAGTGCCGTGAGCGGTTGCGGTCCAATGCCGCTCCGCTGCTGGCGGTCGAATCCCTCATGGTGCAGCTGCGTCCCCAGGCCTAGGCGCTGCCAAGGAAGCCCGTCGGCTCCGCCTAACGCGGCTCGGCCGGCTGTGCCGCGGCGGTGTGCTCCGGCGCGAGCTCGGTGGCCGCCCAGGACGACAGCAGCCGCAGCGCCTCCTCGCTCGGGCTGCCCGGCTCCACGCCGTAGACGAGCATGGTCATTCCGGGGGTGGTCGCCATCGCGGCCGGCTCGTAGCACAGGTGAATCTGGCCGACGATCGGGTGATTAATCACCTTCTCATTGCGGCACACGTAGCGGACGTCGTGGCGCGCCCACAGGTCGGCGAACTCCCGGCTGCGCGTGGACAACTCACCGATGAGCGCCTGCAGGCACGGGTCGGTCGGGTCCTCGCCGGCGCTTAGCCGCAGCATCGCCACCAGGTCCTCCGCACCCATCTGCCAGTTGGGGAAGAAGTCCCGCGAACGCGGGTCCAGGAACATGAAGCGGGCCATGCTCGGGTGCTCCGCGGCCACCTCCGGGATCGGGTCCACGAACATGTGGTAGTACAGCGCCCGCGCCATGGTGTTGGTCGCCACGTAGTCGCCCGAGCCGTTGCGCACCGCGGCCGGCATGGGCGTCGCGTCCAGCAGCCACTGGGTGTCCTGCCGTACGGCGCAGCTCTTGGCCCGCCCGCGACGGCGCCGCATCCGGCCCGTGGGGGTGACGGCGCGGGCGAGGTCGATCAGGTGCTGCCGCTCGGCGTCGTCCAGCAGCAGCGCGGAGGCGAGGGCCTCCAGTACCTCGTCGGAGGCGCCGGCCGCATTCCCCCGCTCCAGGCGCGTGTAGTAGTCCACACTCACCCCGGCGAGCATGGCGACCTCCTCGCGGCGCAGCCCCGGCACCCGGCGGTGCCCGGCGACGACGGGCAGCCCCACCATCTGCGGGGTCACCTTTGCCCTGCGGGTGGTCAGGAAGTCCTTGATCTCGGCGCGGGCGTCGGCGGATACGGGCGGCTGCTGGCTCATGGGATCAGCGTAGGCGCCGCCCGGCCGCCGTGGGAGGCCCGCCCAGTCCCCGTCAAGGTTCAGGTGGGACCAGAGGGGGCGGGATAGGCCCTGGGACGTGGTGACAGAGCCTAACGGCTGCGTCGCAATGGGGAGAGCTCCACGGCCGCGCGTCCGCCTGGGGGAGGGGCCACCCCGTAAGCTGCACGGGTGAAGCCGTTCAAGTTACCTGGCCGCCGCGCGCTTGCGGCACTGACCGCCGTATTCGCCGCCGCCGGCCTCGTGGCGTGTGACAGTCCGCTATCCGGTTCGGGCCCCAGTCCCTCTCCCGCCGCCCGGGCGACGGCGTCGACCAGCGCCGTGCCCGCGGGCCTGGAGGACTTCTACGCGCAGGAGGTCGACTGGTATCCGTGCGCCAACGTGGGCATGGACGAGACTGACGGCGACGCGGACTACTCCTGCGCCTACGTCACCGCCCCGCTGGACTACGACGACCCCGATGGCCAGACGATCGACCTCGCCATGAAACGGCGCGCCGCAACCGATGACGCGATCGGCACCCTGTTCATCAACCCGGGCGGCCCGGGCGGCTCGGGCGTCGACCTCGTGGAAACCGCCAAGGGCTATTTCTCCGACGAGCTGATCGCCTCCTACGACGTGATCGGATTCGACCCGCGCGGTGTCGGCAACTCGACGGCCATCGACTGCTTGACCGACGCCGAACTGGACGAGGACCGTGCCGCCTCCGAGATTGCGGAGTCCACCGCGGATGCGGACGGTGCGGACAACGAGGCCGCCGCCCAGGAGGCGGTAGTGGAGTACGTCCAGTGGTATGAGGGCAAGTGCGAGGCCAATACCCCCGCCGACCTGCTCGACCACGTGGACACCATCTCCACCGCCCGCGACCTGGACATGCTGCGCGCCGTCGTCGGCGAAGACGTGCTGACCTACCTCGGCTACTCCTACGGCACCTACCTGGGGGCCACCTATGCCGAACTGTTCCCCGGCAACGTCGGGCGGATGGTGCTGGATGGCGCCATCGAGCCGACGCTCAGCGCCGGTGAGACGACCCTCGCCCAGGCGGCCGGCTTCGAGAACGCCCTGCGCACCTATGTTGAGGACTGCCAAAGCGGTGACAAGTGCCCGCTGCACGGCGACGTCGACGCCGGTGTCGCCCAGATTCAGGACTTCCTCAAGGTCACCAAGGGCGCCCCGATTCCCACCTCCGACCCCGACCGGCCCCTGACCTACTCCCTGGCCGAGTCCGCGATCCTTGGGATCATGTACCAGTCGGAGTCCTGGAGCGTGCTCACCGAGGCACTGGACCAGGCCATGAACCAGGACGACGGCACGCTGCTGCTGTTCATCTCCGACCTGTTCGCCTCCCGGGAGGACGACGGCTCCTACTCCGGCAACGGCGACGAGGCCATCAACGCCATCAACTGTCTGGACCACCCAGTGGAGGGCGACGCCGACAGCTGGGCGGCGGAACACGCGCAGCTGGAGGAGGCCTCCCCGACCTTCGGCGCCGACCTGGGCTACTCCGACCTGTTCTGCCAGACCTGGGGGCACGAGTCCACGCGCGAGCGGACCGCGATCCACGCCACCGGCGCCGCCCCGATCCTGGTGGTCGGCACCACCGGGGACCCGGCAACCCCCTACGCCTGGTCGCAGTCATTGGCCGAGCAGCTCGACGACGGCCACCTGCTCACCTGGGAGGGCAATGGGCACACCGCCTACGGGCGCGCCGGCGACTGTGTGACCACCGCCGTCGACGACTACCTGCTGGCCGGCGTTCTGCCCGAGGCTGGGCTCACCTGCCGCGGCTGACTATTCGACCGTGAGCTCGCCGGCCAGATTGCGGCCCATCCAGGCACCGAGCTCCGCCCCGCGCAGCCCCTGGGAGGCCAGGAACTGCAGTTTGGCGTAGGTGGCCTCCAGGGTCATGTCGCCGCTGCCCACCGCGCCGGCCGCGGCCGGCCCGTCGCCGGCGGCATACCGGCCGAGCTCCACCTCGCCCTGCAGGCACTGGGACGAGACCACCACCGCCACGCCCTCGGCCACCGCCTGGGCAATCACGGCGGTCAGCTCCGGCGGCAGGTTGCCGACGCCGAAGGCCCGCAGTACCACCGCCACGGGGGGCGGCGTCAGCAGCTGCGCCAGGCGCGCGGCGCTCAACCCGGGGACGGCGTCGACGACGATCACGTCGTGCCGGCCGAAGGGGGCCGGTTCCTTCCAGACGACGCCGGGCACGGTTGCTGCCGCACCGGCCGCGGTGCTGGCCGTCCAGTGCCAGGGGGCGCCGGCCAGGGCCAGCGGCGCGGCACTGGGGGAGTCGAAACCCGTCAGGCTCCAGGTGGAGATCTTGGTGGCGCGGTTGCCGGCGAGCAGGCGCCCGCCGAAGAACAGGTGCACACCGCGGGGTGCGCCCTGGGTGAGCGCCTGCAAGGCGCCGACGACGTTTGCGACGGCGTCGGAGTCGGATACTCCCAGCGGCAGCTGGGAGCCGGTGACGATGACCGGCTGCTTCAGTTCCGTGAGGGCGTAGGACAGGGCGGAGGCCGTGTAGGCCATGGTGTCGGTTCCGTGCAGAACCACAAAGGCGTCGGCAACGTCGGCATGGGCATACAGGTCATTGACGATCGATTGCCAGGTTTGTGGTGCCGCCTGGGCAGAATCAAGCAAAGGGTGCAGCGTTGTCAGAGAGGTGTTTCGGCCTTGCGCGTCAGTGCGGTCCGGGGCGATCCGCCCGGCACTGCGTGGGGGCACCGGCATGTGCTTCGGTGCGGGGAATGCGGCTAGTAGGTCGGCCAGCCAGGCTTCCAAGTCGGCACCTGGCTGCAGCCCGTGGGGGGAGTCAACCATGCCAATGGTCCCACCGGCGTAGGTGAAGTGGACGTGCATATGGACAGCCTACGCAGGCGGCGCCGCTGTGCTGTAAACCACCCGGTGTGATTGGGGTGCTGGATTGCGTGGCGGCGCCGGCAGGCGGTAGCCTGCGTTTCGCCGCTTTGGCGGCAGGCCACCTTAGCTCAGTCGGCAGAGCGATTCACTCGTAATGAATAGGTCGTGGGTTCGATTCCCACAGGTGGCTCCATTGGCTCTTGCGTGCCGAGGGCTCGTGCGCGTCCACCGGTCGGCGTGCCGTATTCGGCGAGTTTCTTGCTTTAATTGCGCAGATATGCGTATCCTGTTTCGCGGGTGATTCCGTAGTAGAGGCGGAACCCGCAAATCTGTGGCAAGGAGGACCAATATGGCGCAGAAGACGCAGATTGTTCTAGTTGATGACATCGATGGGTCCGAGGCGACTCAGACCATCACTTTCGCCCTCGATGGTGTCACTTACGAGATCGACCTAAACGAGGAGCACGCAGCCGCGCTGCGTGAGTCGATCGAGGAGTGGACCATTAAGGCCCGTCGCCGCGGTGGCCGCCGCACGCTTCGCCGTCGCCCGGCAGCCGGTGTCACGCAGAAGATCCGCGAGTGGGCGCGCGCTAATGGCTACGAGGTTTCCGACCGCGGGCGCATCCCCGCTCCGGTACGCGAGGCCTACATGGCGGCCAACAACCCGAGCAACAACAACGCCTGAGCCGCGCCGTCGTCGGGCGCCAACGCCCCCCCGACGCCGCCGCGCGCATTGCGCGCTCTCGTAAGCACCAGGTCCCGGGCCCTTTTAGGACTCGGGACCTGGTGGCATCTGCTTGGGCCTGGCACAATGGGCCACATGGCTTACACCCTTGTGCTGCTCCGCCACGGCGAGAGCGAATGGAATGCAAAGAACCTGTTCACCGGCTGGGTTGACGTCCCGCTGTCCGAGAAGGGGCGCGCCGAGGCCGTCCACGGCGGTGAGCTCCTCAAGGAGGCCGGCGTCCTGCCCGACAAGCTGTTCACCTCGGTGCTGCGTCGCGCCATCATGACCGCGAACCTGGCCCTGGACGCGGCCGACCGGCACTGGATTCCGGTGGAGCGGCACTGGCGGCTCAACGAGCGCCACTACGGCGCCCTGCAGGGTAAGAACAAGAAGGAAATTCGCGAGCAGTACGGCGATGAGCAGTTCATGCTCTGGCGCCGCTCCTACGACGTGCCGCCGCCGGCCATCGAGCTCGGTTCGGAGTTCTCCCAGGACACCGACCCGCGCTATGCCGGCGAGCCCATTCCAACCACCGAGTGCCTGAAGGACGTGCTTGCCCGTCTGCTGCCCTACTGGGAGGAGACGATTGTCCCCGAGATCAAGACCGGCAAGACGATCATGATCGCGGCCCACGGCAACTCTCTGCGCGCGATCGTCAAGCACCTGGACGACATCTCGGACGCGGACATCGCCGGCGTGAACATTCCCACCGGGATTCCGCTCGTTTACGAGCTCGATGAGGAGACCCTCAAGCCCATTAAGAAGGGTGGGCGCTACCTGGACCCCGAGGCCGAGGCGAAGATCGCCGCCGTCGCTAACCAGGGCAAGTGATCCGCGGCCACCCGCGTAATCGCCGGCCCACAGGGGCTTTCGCGCGGGGCGGCCAAGGTCGAACTGATCGGGCGGGGCTGAACGACGTTCATGACGTCGTTCAGCCCC
>NZ_QMIN01000054.1:10641-33592 GCF_003287795.1 Actinomyces sp. Z5 | reverse complement strand
GCGGATTGTGGGTGTGGTGGTTCGGGCCCGCGGGTGGTCGTGCCCGGGCGCACGAGGTCGGCGTGGGGTCTGCGAGGATGTTCTGAGGCTGACGAGGACATGTGGCCGGCGGGGATGTCCTCGGGGCGGTGTCGCGGGCGTAGAGCGAGTGGGGTCAAGGTCAGCGCGCGGTCGTTGGGTACGCCCCTTCGGCCTCTGCTACGCCAGTTTGAGCTCCGCTGAAGGGCCCAGAACCCTTCAGCAGACACCGAACCGGCGTAGCAGACCACGCCAGCGCAAAGCAAACCGACGAACCTCCTCCCGGCTCCACCCACACCCCCAAACGCGAAGCGCCCCAATTGTGCGCGCCGTGCGACACCGTGCTCAATGACCGAGCAGCATGGCCGCGCCGGCCCCGCACAGCAGGGATACCGGGAGGGTCCAGGCCCAGGCGGCGGCGATCCGGCCGACGGCGTTCCACCGCAGTCTTCTCCACTGGACGCCGGGCACGCTCCCCATGAGGGCACCCACCGTGGCCTGAGTCATCGACACCGGGGCACCGAGAATGGCGCCCACCGTGACCGCCAGTGCCGTGGCCACCAGGACATTGCTGACCTGATAGGGCTTCGGTGCGAACACGCCCACCCGCCAGGCGCGGCCCGCAGCGCGCAGACCGAGCCTAGCCCCGATGGCGAAGGCCAACCCGGATCCGACCGCCGCCATCAAGCGCAGCGCCGGGCCGCCGCCCGGACCGCCCACGGGCTGCCCCAGCGCGGTCATCCACACCACGAACAGCTTCTGGCCGTCATTGAGCCCATAGGCCGCGCAGACGCAGATGAAGCCGCCGCTGCGGGCATACCCCATCCACCGGTGGGCGTCCGGCAGCCGCAGGCGTGCCAGCACGGCCAGGAAGGCGCGGGCGCACAATCCGGCCAGCACGGGAGCCAGGGCGGCCAGCGCCAGCACCCGTGCGACGAGTGGCCAGCTCGCGCCTCCGCCTGCCAGGCGCACCCCGGTCGCGGCGCCTACCAGGGCGGTCACAGCGGCGAGGATGGCGACCGGGCCCCAGGGGCGCTCCGGGTTGGCCCCGATGTTGAGCGCGCACAGCGGCGCCCCATCGTTTCTGCCCACTACGACGGTGAAGGCCAGTACCAGCGCGGCGGTTAGCAGTACGGCACAAGGCTCTCACGCGCCGTGTCAGGGACGCCACACCGTCGGCTCGGGTTCCAGCAGGTCGGTCGCATCGGCACCCACGCAGTCGGCCAGGCTCACGCACCGCAGTGCCGGGTCGTCATAGGTCGAGTAGTAGTAGGTGCCGGTGCGGGCCGAGAAGCAGCCGGTGTACAGCGTGCGCTCGTAGGCGCCGTCGGCCATGAGGGCGGCCCCATCCACCATGGAGACATTGCCCAGGGTGTGGAACAACCGGGAGACGTTCTCCACTTCATTGTCCTTAACCGGGTAATGGGCGTTTAGGAATGCCGCCTTGGCGAATCTCGACGGCGAGTAATAGTCGCCGGGAATTCCACGCATGCCGGCACCCGAACCGAATGGGGAGAGTTCAGCGTCGCGCCAGTGGGCGGCGTCCGGCATATCACCGTTGGCGGTGATGAAGGTGCGCAGATTCTCCATGTGCCAGTCGAAAGTGGGCTGGTTGGCCAGAGTATCGACCGGGTTGTGGTGAATGTGCATGCCGTCCTTCATGTACTCCACCACGATGCTGCGCCGCCCATCGCCGATGATCCAGTGCAGCAGGGAGACGCCGAGGTTATCGCTGACCGGTTTGGCCACGATGGCGGTTTCCACCAGTGCCGCCTCGACCTCATCGACGCTGGTGAAGTTCGCCGCGATCCACAGCGGGAACTCGTAGGCGGCCACGTTGGTCTTGCCGACCACCGGCCCGTCCTGATAGCAGGCGTAGCCGGGGAAGTTCAGCCCGGCGACGGCCAGGCCGGCGTCGTTGCCGCAGTCGAAGTACAGCGGGTAGTCCTCGAAGACGATGCCCATGCCGATCACCGCGTGCACGGCCGGAGCATCCTCGCCGAACGCCGAACGGATCATGAAGCCCGAGGGGACGACTACGATGCGCTCGCCATAGGACGTGCTCCAGTCCAGATTGCGCCCGAAGTACATGTTGCCTTCACTGTCCGTGAACCTGATTCCCGTGCACATGGCAGCCTCTTTTCATGTGTGAGCACTGATGAAGTATTGACTGGGTGGCGTCGGCCGACCACCTGGGAGGCAATTTAGTACGCCACTCATGCAACCGTGAGAGAATTCACCAATTCGATACGGCGAGCACCCAATCTGGGAAAACAATGAAATTAGGCTGCGGTTTTCCGGGACGTAAACGCGGCATCAATCTGGCTCCTCGCGTTTGAGAGTTCGCCATGCCGGTTCGGAGGGTCGGAGAGGCGTAGGCGCCTCACCCCCACGCACAGACCCAGTTCCGGCAGACCCCTGGTGGGCAAACCCGAAGTCCACCGCACCCAGAACTCTAAGCGCCGCTATATCTCGGAGTGCTGCTTCACCCGAGACCTCGGCAGCTCCCGTCCGGCAATCAGCTCCGCCACGCGGAACACCTCGTCCAGGTCCGGGGTCTGGCCGAGGTAGGTCAGCCGGTACAGGAAAGTGCCCACCAGCATGTCCACGCTGGTGACCGGGTCCGGTCCGTTCCACGCTCCGGTGTCCACCGCGCGGGCGACGGTGGCAATCGCCCCGTCTCGCAGGGGCGCGATCACGCGCTCCCGGTACGCGGCGGCCGCCCGGGGGTGCCCGGCGAGCTCCATACCCAGGCCGGGCAGCGCCGTCGTCAGGGGCGGGCGCATGAGCAGTCGCCAGGTGTGGACGATGATGCGAGCGAGGTCGACCAAAGGGTCCTTACCCGCCGGGAACTCCCGCGGCCCGAGGGCGGCGTCGACGGCGTCGACGGCGAGCTCGGCCAGGGAGGGCCAGCGCCGGTAGATCGTGGACTTGGGGACGCCCGCGCGCGCGGCTACCGCGTCGATGCGCAGACCGTGCAGCCCCACCTCGGTCAACAGAGCGAAGGTTTCTCGCAGGATGCGTTCGTCCAGCGCGGTGTCGCGCGGGCGTCCGCCGCGGCCCGCATCTGTGCGCCGAGCGGCGCCGGCGCGCAGCCCGGCCCGTCGGCCCGCCTCACCCGTGTCGTCTGGCCTGCCCGCCACGGTGTCCTCCTCATCCTGTCACCGGATCGCACGCAATTCTTCCAACTGACCACCACTTCCGCTACTGTAGGTTGCGCAACTATTGGTAGCGATATCCTGGGAGGCCCCATGGACAGAGTTGACTTGGCGACTTCAGGACTGTTCTTCGCCTGGCTGGTCCACGACCTGGAGGAGTACGCGACCATGCCCGGGCGCCGTCACCCCTTCCTCCACGCCCTGCCACTGCTGCCCGAGGACGTACGCACGCGGGGGATGTCGCGCGACCAGGTGTATGTGGCCCTGAGCCTGATGGGGGTGTTGATGGCGGCGGCCTCCGTGGACGGTTACCGCACCCGCGGGCGCTCGGGCTTCTACCAGGCGATGCTCTACGGCTACGGCATGCACGCCTTCATGCACCTGGGCTCGGCAGCACTGGCCCGCGACTACACGCCCGGCTGCACCACCGCCCTCCCGGTCGTGCTCCCGTTCTGGCGCTTCGCCAAGGCGGCTCTGCGGGCCGACGGCGTCGAGCCGCAGGCGGCCCGGTGGACCATTCCGGCCTTCCCCGTCGTCGGCGTCGTGCTGCATGGGGTCGGGCACCTGGCCGCGCGGCGCTGGCGGAGCTTCACCTCATGACGCGGCCCGCCGGTGCCAAGGCGGCGGCGCTGGGGCTGGCCGCCTGCTATCTGCTCAACGACGGCGAGGAACTATTCACCTACCGGGGCTCATCCGCCTGGCTGCTGCATCGCGCGCCGGAATGGATGCCGCTTCCGGAAGGGGCGCGGCGCGAGGGGTGGAGTCAGACGCATGTGAGTCTGGCGATCGCCCTGATCGGGATTCACTGGGTCGGCGCCTCGGTGGCGGGATACCGCAGCCGCGGTCGCTCCGCCTGGTTCCAGAACGCGGCCGCGGCCTGGGGCCTGCACGGCTTCGCCCACCTGGCGGCGTGCGCGGCCCGGGGCGGGTACGTGTCCGGGGCACTAACCGCACCGCTGGTAATCGGCTACGGCGCCTGGGCCCGCGGCGCACTTCGGGCCCAGGGCGTGCCCTCCCGCGTGTCGCCGGCCGGCGTCGCCGCCTCCCTGCCCGTACTGGTCGCAGCCCACGTCGGCGCCGAGGCCATACTCGCGATAGCGGGACACAAGCATCCACGACCCCGGCTGACCGACCGCGGTGCGGTAACGTGATCATCAACTTGCCCGAGGAGAACGGAGAGCGCCGCAGTGACACGTGTACTGGTGACCGGAACAAGCACCGGACTGGGGCTGGGTGCTCTGCATGACCTGCTGGACGCCGGAGCCGAGGTCGTGGCGCACGTGCGCCGCGAAGCACAGCTGGAGGCGGTGCGTCGGGAGCTTGGGAGATCGGTTCCCGGCGTCGTCGGGGACCTGGCCGATCGGGCCCAGGTGCGGGACGTGGCCGAGCAGGTGACCGCCCTGGGAGGTGTGGACGCCGTCATCCACTCCGCCGGCACCATGGACGAGCGTCTGGTGCTGGCCGTAAACGTGGTCGCCCCCTACCTGCTCACCGCCCTCGTGCCCGCGCAGCGCCACGTCTACCTCTCCTCCAGCATGCACCGCGGCGGCCGACTCAACACCGCACGGCTGGCCGAACTGGACTGGACGGGCGTGCGGCCGACGGCGTCGTATTCGGACTCCAAGCTGCTGGTTACGGCGCTGGCCGCCGCGGTGGGCCGGCTCCGTCCGGGCACATGGGCCAACGCCGTCGACCCGGGCTGGGTGCCCACCCGCATGGGCGGCGCCGGCGCCCCGGACGACCTGGAGGCCGGGCACCGCACCCAGGCCTGGCTGGCGCTGGGCGATGACCCGCGCACCCACACCAGCGCCTACTGGCACCACCAGCGCACGCAGGAGCCCGACCGGCGGGTGAATGACATCGAGTTCCAGGACCGGCTGCTGGCCGCGTTGGCGCAGGAGACGGGAACGCCGCTGGGCTAGCGCCGCAGCCGGCACCGGAGACTCCGTCGGAACACGGTCACGGTGACGGCGGCCCCGCCGCCGTCCGGCTCCAGGACCGTTGCACGACGGTCTCGACCCGGCACCCGCGGCCCGTCCCGGACCATGCCGCCACGTCGTCGTCCTAGATTGCCCGCATGCTAACGCTAACCGCGCGCGGCGTCGCCTCCGCAGCCGCCCCCGAACACATGCCTCCCCGCACCTGGTCCCTCACACTGACGCTGACCATGCTCGGACTGTTCTCCGCCTGGTTCGGCCCCATTCAGGTGCTGCTCGGGCTGCAGGCGGCCCAGCTCGCACCCGACCACAAGGAGGCGGTGCTGTCCCTGGTCACCGGCCTGGGTGCGCTGGTGTCCACGCTCGGCAATCCGGTCTTCGGCGCCCTGTCAGACCGCACTTCCGGGCGCTTCGGCCGCCGCCTGCCCTGGATCGCCGGCGGCCTGACCCTGGGCACCGTCGGACTGGTGGTCCTGGCCATCGCCGACTCGGTGGCGTTGATGATCCTGGGCTGGTGCCTGGTGCAGGGCTTCCTCAACGCGGCCTACGCCGCCCTGAATGCGTCGGTGACCGACCAGGTGCCGGTGGACCGCCGCGGCTTCGTCTCCGGGCTCATCGGCGTGGCACAGACCGCCGGCCTGGTGATGGGCGCCGGCATTGCCGCCACGGCGGGTGGCACTCGCACCGGCTACCTGGTGCTGGCCGTGCTAGTGGTCGTCCTCGGCATCCCGCACGTACTCAACGCCCGCGACCTGCAGCTGCCCGACGGCGCCCCGCGCCCGTCGCTGCGGCACATCCTCGCCGGCTTCGTGCCACCGCTGCGCTCCCACCCGGACTTCGGCTGGGCGTGGTTGACCCGCTTCCTGGTCAACCTGGGCAACTCCACCGGGACGCTCTACCTGCTCTACTACCTCATGGATGCGGTCGGCATGGAGGCCGACGCCGCCGCTACCGGAGTCTTCATCCTCACCGGCATCTACGCCGTCGCCGTGTTCGGCTCGACCGTGTCCGGCGGCATCTGGTCCGACCGGCTGGGACGGCGCAAGCCCTTCGTGATCGTGGCGGCGCTGGTGACGGGGCTGGCGGCGCTCGACCTGGCGCTCACCCAGAACTGGGTCGGTGCGATCGTCGGCGCCGTCATCCTCGGGATCGGCTTCGGCGCATTCACCAGCGTGGACTTCGCGCTGGTCACCCAGGTGCTGCCCAGTTCCGGCGACGCCGCCCGCGACCTGGGAATCATCAACATCGCCTCCGCCGGCGCCCAGGTACTGGCCCCGGTCGTCGCCGCCCCCATCGTCACCCACCTGGGTGGCTACACGGGCCTGTACCTGATGGCGGCCGCCGTCTGTGTGCTCGGCGCCGTCTGCGTCACGCGCATCCGCACAGTCGACTGACCCCGTGTCGGCGCATTCGGCCGGCGGAAGTACTCACGCCCGCCGAATCGGGTGCCGGATGACCGTGCGCAGCCGCTCGGGGGCGACGCGTCGGGCGTCGCTGAGATAGATCTCGTGGTGGCGGCGCACGTCGGAGAAGTCCGGCACATAGCCCTCTGACTGCGCAAACTCGTGCATGAGGGCCAGTGTGGCCGGCTCGTCGTCGTAGGGGCCCACGTGCAGGCACTGCACGCACAGCCCCTCCTGCAGAGGCATGAACTGGACCCGGGAGAAGTCGGCGTGCTTCTTGCGCGTCGCCTCCTCAAGCGCCCAACCGAACTCGGCCTCCGTGACGAAGTCCGGCAGGCGGATGGCGGCGATCCACTCGAAGCGCTCCTTGTGGGCGTAGTCGACGTCGCCGGCGCCTGCCTGCCACCAGAAGCCCTCCAGTGGTGGGACCACGTAGTCGAAGTAACCCTCCATGAGGTGCCCGGCGCGCCGGCTCATCTTGATGGTGAAGGCGACGGCGTACAGCACGCCGATCGCCTGCTGGTACTCCCCGTCCTCGCGGTTGGGGTCCCCACTGCCGCGCACGGCAATGAAGTTCATGGCGGGGACGTCCACAATGCCCGGCCGCCGGGGCGGGGCGTAGAACTCCTTGTACTCCCGCTTGTAGTCAAAGGCCATGTCACACCTGCTGCTTCCTTGCATCGGTTGAGTCGACGGTCTCTGTTAGAGGTTGAAGAACACGCAAACCCTGGAACGAAGTGTTTTCATTCCAGGGCTTTCCGTCGGGCTGGCGGGATTTGAACCCACGACCCCTTGACCCCCAGTCAAGTGCGCTACCAAGCTGCGCCACAGCCCGTCCGCTCGCGGCTGTTGCCTCGCGCGAACACGGAAGACAATAGCCCATCCGGGTGCCAGCGTCGAAATCCGTGGGCGGTGACGCCGCTCACCGTTGCCGCAGTCCCATCGCGGCCCCTTCCACCGACCTCGGCACGTAAGTCCCGCCGACCTCGGCGGGTTGGCGAGTTAGGCGGATGCGGCCCAGGCCTTGATGCCGCCCTCCAGGTTGGTCATGGGGCCGACGTATCCAGCATCTTCCAGGGCCGCAATGGCGCGGGCGGAGCGGATGCCTCCGGCGCAGTAGACAATCAGCTCCCGGCTCGGATCGAGCTCACCACGGCGCTCGACCACCTGGGCGAGCGGGATGTGCACGGAGCCATCGATCGCCTCGAGCTCGACCTCGTGTGGCTCGCGCACGTCCAGCAGCGTGAAGGCCCGCCCGGGCAGTTCCCCGGCGGCAATGCGCTCGCGCAGCTGCGCGGCGGTGACGGTGTGCATATTTGCCTCCTACGAGTTGGCTGTCCCTCTGCGCCCGCCCACCGGAGGCACGAGTGCATTGCGCGAAAAGCGCTGCTGCTCGGCGGTGGTGAGCGGGCGCAGGCGGACGTCGTCGATCAGCGAGGGGTAGGTCTCCCCTGCTCCCGGCGTCATGTCTGTACCGAGTCGTCCGCGGTCAGTGCCGCAGGCCGCGGTAGCGGTCGATCAGCTGCCGGGTGGAGGCGTCCTGGCCGGCGTATGCGGCCTCGTCTCCGCGCACCGCGGGGGCGATCTCCAGGGCCAGCTTCTTGCCGAGCTCCACGCCCCACTGGTCGAAGGAGTCGATGCCCCACACGATGCCCTCGGTGAAGGTGATGTGCTCGTACAGGGCGATCAGCTGCCCGACCACGGCGGGGGTCAGTGCCGGGGCGAGGATCGACGTCGTCGGCCGGTTGCCGCTGAACACACGGGCCGGGACGATCGCCTCAGGGGTGCCCTCCGCGCGCACCTCATCGGCGGTCTTGCCGAAGGCGAGGGCGGCGGTCTGGGCGAGGAAGTTGGACAGCAGCAGCTCGTGCACGTCCGCCTCGCCGTCCTTGACCGGGTGGGCCGGGTTGGCGACGGTGATGAAGTCGGCGGGGATCAGCCGGGTGCCCTGGTGCAGCAGCTGGAAGAAGGCGTGCTGGCCGTTGGTGCCGGGCTCGCCCCAGAAGATCTCCCCGGTGTCGGCCACCACGGGGCTGCCGTCCCAGCGCACGGACTTGCCGTTGGACTCCATGGTCAGCTGCTGAAGGTAGGCCGGGAAGCGGTGCAGGTACTGGGCGTAGGGCAGCACCGCGTGGGAGGCGGCCTGGAAGAAGTTCACGTACCAGACGTTGAGCAGGCCCATGAGCATGGGCACGTTCTCCGCCGGCGCCTTGGTGGCGAAGTGCTCGTCGACGGCGTGGAAACCGGACAGGAAGTCCGCGAAGTTCTCCGGGCCGACGGTCACGGCCAGCACGGTGCCGACGGCGGAGTCCACCGAGTAGCGCCCGCCCACCCAGTTCCAGAAGCCGAAGGCGTTGGCAGGGTCGATGCCGAAGGCCTCCACCTTGTCCAGGGCGGTGGACACGGCCACGAAGTGCTTGGCGACGGCGCCGTCGGTGCTGATGCCGCGCGCGGCCAGTGCCTCCAGCAGCCAGGTGCGGGCCATGCGGGCGTTGGTGAGGGTCTCCAGGGTGGTGAAGGTCTTGGAGGCGATGATGAACAGGGTGGTCTCCGGGTCCAGGTCGGAGACCTTCTCGGCGCAGTCGTTGGGGTCGATGTTGGAGATGAAGCGGGCCTCCAGCCCCTCCTGCACGTAGGGGCGCAGGGCCTCATAGACCATGACCGGGCCGAGGTCGCTGCCGCCGATACCGATGTTGACGACCGTCTTGATGGGCTTGCCGGTCACGCCGGTCCACTCCCCCGAGCGCACGCGGCGGGCGAAGGCGTAGATCTTCTCCAGGACCTCGTGCACGTCGGCTACGACGTCCTGCCCGTCCACGGTGAGGGTGTCGGTGGCGGGGCGGCGCAGGGCGGTGTGCAGGACGGCGCGGTCCTCGGTGATGTTGATGTGCTCGCCCGCAAACATGGCGTCACGGCGGCCGGGCACGTCCACGGCCTCGGCGAGTTCCACCAGGGCGTCGCGGACCTCGTCGGTCAGGAAGTTCTTGGACAGGTCGACGAACAGGTCGCCCACCTCGTAGGAGTAGCGCTCGGCACGCTGCGGGTCCTGGGCGAACCAGGCGCGCAGGTCGGGCTCCATGGACTTGTGCAGCTCGGTAAGCCGCTTCCAGGCGGCCGTGGCGGTGGGGTCAACCGGTGTGCGTGTTGTCGACATGGAAGCAGTCTAGGCCGTCCGCTACGGTTACCGCATGGAAGACCTGGTGATCGGCGAGGACGGGCTGGCGCGGCCGGTGTGGGCCGCCGCCGACCCGCTGCTGCGCGACTACTACGACACCGAGTGGGGCATGCCCGTGCGCGATGAGCGCGGCGTGTTCGAGCGCCTCAGCCTGGAGGCCTTCCAGTCCGGCCTGTCCTGGCGCACCATCCTGGTCAAGCGGCCAGCCTTCCGGGAGGCCTTCGCCGACTTCCAGCCGGAGGCGGTGGCCGCCTTCGAGGACGACGACGTGGCCCGCCTGCTGGCCGACACCCGGATCGTGCGCAACCGTGCGAAGATCCTGGCCACCATCAACAACGCCCGGGCCACCGTGGCCCTGCGGGATGCCGACGACGTCGACGGCGGCCTGGCGGGCCTGGTCTGGTCCTACCGGCCGGCGGCCACGCCCGCCCCGCGCACCCTGGCGGAGACGCCCACGCGCTCGCCGGAGTCGGAGGCGCTGGCCCGCCGGCTCAAGCGCCTGGGCTTCCGGTTCGTCGGCCCGACGACGGCGTTCGCGCTTATGGAGGCCATCGGCATCGTGGACACCCACCTGGTGGGATCCTGGCGGCGCGGCTCCTCCGGGGTGTGGAACTGAGGAGCGCCTCACGAAGTCAGTGATCCGCTGCCTCGCCGTGGCTCGCTCCGCGCTCTTGCTGTCAAAATCGATGACAAACGAAATCCGCAGCGCTCCAGGCGCTTCACAAAACGTTGGAACCATGCGGGTACCGAGTGGCGTAGAAGAGCGCTTCCCCGGCGTTTGTCATCGATCTTGACACCGCCCGTACGTTGGCATGCCGAGCCGCCCCGGCAACACCGCTCCGGGGTCAGCCTGGGTTGCCGAGGAGCTTGGACAGGCGCTTCTTGCGGCGGTTCTGGGTGACGATCCAGGCCACGTCGGGGTCGCCGACGTCGAGCGCCGCGAATACGGGGAGCCCCGCGCCGGGGTCGGCCGCCACGGCCACGCTCCAGCAGTAGCCGAGGGACTTGCGCAGCGTCCGCGCCGCCGGGGCCTTGCGGTCCTGCGGCGGCAGTGCAATGAGGTGATCGGTGGTGCGCCGGCACACGTCGATGGCGAGCCGAGCGGCCTCGGCGGTACACAGCAGCCGCGGCTCGCAGATCGTCACCGCGGCGGCGCGCTGTACCAACGGGTCATCGTCGTCGGCCCATGTCAGGACGAGGGAGAACAGTGTTTGCGGGTCGGAGTCCCCCAGTAGCTGCAGGCCGATGGTGACGGCCTCGCGCACGCGCCAGCGCTCGTCGGTGGCAAGCTCCCGCGCCTGTCGCTCATATGACGCATCGGCCGCCCGGTAGCCCAGCGCAGCGGCCGCACAGGCAGTGGTGTACTCGCCGCCGTCGGCCAGCAGCTCTTCGATCGTGTCTGGATCGGCGGTCAGCGCGGCCGTCGCGATCAGCTCGATATTCGCGCGGGGACCGGGAAGCCCCGAGCGCTGGTTCACGTACGCGGGCCAGTCGGCGGGCTCCAACTCCTTGAGCTCAGCGATCCACGACGCCGTGTCGACCATGTCTCCACGCTACAGCGCCAATATGGATTCGTACAGGTCGGCGCGGGGCACCACCTTCCCGGACAGATAGGTGCTCAGACGCGACGTACTGGTCCCGAGCCGGCTCGCCGCCTGTGCGCGTGAGAGTCCCGAGCGTTCCACCGCGGCCCGCATTCGCCGGGCCGCTAACATTGCCCGCTCCTCCCGAGGAAGACCCTCAAGCCACAGGCGCACCAACGCGGCGCCGGGGTCGTCGCCAAGCACGTCACACGCGTCCAAGAACGCGGCGCGCGTCTCGGGATCACGGTCGCACGCCGCCTTGATCCGACGGTAGTCATCAAGGTCCCCGCGCTCCACGGCAGTGATCTTCGCGTCGAACGGCCAGGTCGCCGGATCGTCAACGGGATCAGCATCCACGTTGCGGAAGCTCAGCACCGTGCCATCTCCTCCGCTATGGCATGGCATACCGCAGTCACTTCGGACCAGTCCTGCCATTTGGGAGACAACCCCTTGTATCGCGCGAGCTCGTTAACCGTGCGTATGTCGCTCGGCTGCGGCGATGCCAGGGCGAGTGCCAGGCTTGTGGCGGCAGAGTCCGATTTCGAAGCCTCGTAATACGAGTCCAGACCGTTGAGCACCTGCGCGGCGTACTGCGGTGAAGTCGCGTCGGCAAGGGCGGCAACGTCCAGGTAGTCGCGGACCGAGCGTCGTTGGAGCAGCATCCAACCCTTGATCCGCACCATCTCCTCATAGGTTGGGACCCGCAGCTCAGCACCGTTGTCGAGGGTGATAGCTTCCACTTCAAGTGGACGTGCTCTCCTGAGCTGTCGTAGCCCGGCCTCTACACCGTCCAGAGACCCCATGATCGTGTTCGGCCGTCGTGAATGCCGACTGGACAGTACCCAGCCATCGGTTGCTTCTACCGCATCAAGGACTGCGTCATAGCGTTCCGACAGGTCCGCGACAACATGGTCGTGATCGAACGAGACCCTGTGTCGGGTGTAGAGACTCGCTGCTGAGCCTCCAACCATCACAGCGTCAGGAACCACCTGCTGCAATCTTGCGGCCGACTCGAAAACGCGCCGCATTCTCTCGTCCGCCTCAGGCGTGGGCGCGGCAAGCGAAGGCGACGGTTCTCCCCGGGAGCTTGACTCTCCAGAGGTATGTGCTGGACCACTCACAATCCGATCATATCAGATCAGATAACTCATTACGGGCAGTACCATGACATCCCGGCACAGCAATGACTGTATCCATGGACCTAAAGACGGTGCACTCGACGACGGCTGGGCCGAGACTCGACCCAAACTGACCGCACACCCTGCCGCTCGGACAGAGACCTCACCACTCGGAGGCGCGCGCCAGACGCCTCGCGGGCGTAACCGCTACAACCACAGCGGTTGCCGCCACCCCGAGGCCGAGGGCAACCAACACGCACAGGCGCAGGCCGCCGAGTTCGAGCAGCACCCCGGCGGTGACCGGCACGGCCGCCGAGATCGCGGCGATGACCAGCCCCACCAGCGCCAGGGCGCGTCCCTGTCCGGCTTTCGGCACCACGTGTTGGATGTAACCGAAGGTGCAGCCACTCGTGGTCGCGGTGGGCAGCCCGACGAGTGCCAGCGTCACCGCTTGGACGGCAGGCCCCGGTTGGACGAGCACGGGAACCACCACGAGAGTGCACAGCAGCGATCCCACGGCGATGATCTTGCCGGCCCGCACGCGTTGGATTAGCCACGACGCGGGCAGCGCACCGACGAGCAAGCCCACCGCCATGAACGTGTTCAGCAGTCCCACTGCGGCGGTGGAGGCGCCGGCCACGCGCAGGGCCATCTGCATCCCGTCTATCAGGAGCAAGACCTCCAGGTTTGACAGCATGGCCGAAGATGCCAGGGCTAGCACGGCCGGTCGGGTGAGTATTCGCAACACGCACCGCCAGGTCACCGCTCGTTCCGGCGCTGGTGCAGCCGCGCTGTGGGCGTCGTCGGCAAGCGGGTGCAGGTCCGCCCGCACGCGACTGATGCCGACGGCCTGACCGAGTGCACCGACCACCGAGGCCACGAATGGCACCCAGGAGCCCACCGCCAGAAATAGCCCGGAAATCGGCTGCCCGATTATATTGACGACGCCGTCACGTCCCCGGTTCACGGCCAGCGCGCCGGGCAGCCGTTCGCCGGAGACAATGCTCGGCAGGGCAGCGTCCGACGCCGTGCCGAACACACCGGTGATGAGCCCCGCGGCTCCGGCGCACACGGCGAGGAGGCCGAGCGAAAGCTTGCCGGTCACGCACATGAGAGCAACCGCGGAATAGAGCACGGCCCGCAGCATCCCGGAGGCAATGATGGCCCAGCGTCGATCCACGCGATCCATCGCCACGCCGCCGGGTATGGAGATCGCCGCAGCCGCCATTCCGGCGACCGTCGAGACCAGGCCCGCCTGCGCCGTCGACCCGGTGACGTCCAGCGCGACCATCGTCAGTGCGAAGGTGCCGACCACCGAGCCCAGCTGCCAGGAGGTGTCGGCGCACAACCACGCCAGGTAATCGGTGCGCTGTGACTCCACCGTCTCAGCCTACGAGTCCTATGGCCGGTTTCGGGCCAGAACCGCCGCCTTCAGCGCCGCTGGCGGCGCTCGCGCACGCGCACACCGATCTGGATGGGGGTGCCGGCGAAGCCGAACTCCTCACGCAGCCGGTTCTCGATGAAGCGCCGGTAACCGGCGTCCAGGAATCCGGTCGTGAAGATGACGATGCGTGGCGGGGCGGTCTGCACCTGGGTGGCAAACAGGATGCGGGGCTGCTTGCCGCCCCGCACCGGGTGCGGGCTGGCCGCCTGTAGCTCCCCCAGGAAGGCATTGAGCCGCCCCGTGGGCACGCGCGTGTTCCAGCCGGCCAGGGCCGTGTCCAGGGCGCGCGCCAAGCGGTTGGTGTGCCAGCCGGTGCGGGCGGAGAGGTTGATGCGCGGCGCCCAATCCACATGGGCGAGCTCGTGCTCCGCCTCCCACTCCAGCTGCTTGCGGCGGTCCTCGTCAACCAGGTCCCACTTGTTGTTGACGATTACCAGGGCGCGTCCGGCGTCGACCACCTGCTGGATCACGCGGATGTCCTGCTCGGTGATGGCCTCGGAGGCGTCCAGCAGGACCACCGCCACCTCGGCCTTCTCCACCGCTCCCTGAGTGCGCAGCACCGCGTAGTAGTCGGCACCGCGCGCCTGCCGGATGCGGCGGCGGATGCCGGCGGTGTCCACCAGCAGCCACTGGCGGCCGTCGAACTCGACGACCTCGTCCACCGGGTCGCGGGTGGTGCCGGCCAGTTCGTTGACCACCACCCGCTCGTTGCCGGCGAGCTGGTTCAGCAGTGAGGACTTGCCGACGTTGGGGCGCCCCACCAGGGCGATGCGGTGCAGGTCGTCGCTGCGCTCCGGCCCGGCCACGGCGGACACCTCCGGCAGGATGGCGACGGCGGCGTCGAGCAGCTCGCCGCTGCCGCGGCCGTGCAGGGCGGAGACGGCGTAGGGCTCGCCCAGGCCCAGGGCCCACAGCGCGGCGGCGTCGCCCTCCTGCACGGGAGAGTCGACCTTGTTGGCGGCCAGCACCACCGGCTTGCCGGAGCGGCGCAGCATCTTGACGATCCGGTCGTCGGCCTCGGTGACCCCCACGCGGGCGTCCACCACCAGCAGCACGGCGTCGGCCAAGTCCACGGCGGCCTCGGCCTGCGCGGCGACGGCGGCGTCCAGGCCGGCCACGTCAACCTCCCAGCCGCCGGTGTCGACGATGGTGAAGCGCTTGCCGGCCCATTCGGCCGGGTAGGAGACGCGGTCTCGGGTCACGCCCGGCACGTCCTGCACGACGGCGGCGCGCCGCCCCAGCACGCGATTAACGAGCGTCGACTTGCCGACATTGGGACGGCCGACGACGGCCAGCACCGGCAATCCTGCCTCCAGCCCCGCCTGGGCGCTGGGGATCTCCTCCCCCGCGAGCACCGCCTGGTCGTCGGCGTCGAGCACGTAGTCGTTCAGGCCTGCGCGCAGCGCGTCGGCGCGGGCGTCCTCCAAGCGCTCGCGCTCGGCGGCCTCGGTGCGCGCCTGCTCGACCAGCTCGGTGACGCGGGCGATGGTCTCCTCCAGCGTCAGATCGGAGGTATCCACGGCGGTGACGCCCTCGGGAACGGTGAGGAACTGGGAGACGGTGGCGTCGTCGTGGTCGCGGCGCACCACCTGGTCGCGCAGGGCGGCCGCATCCACGGCCTTGCCGGCGGCATCCAGGTCGGCGGCGCGGCGGGCGAGCCGGGCCTGCTCGCTGGCGGTCAGCAGCAGGCGCACGTCGGCGTCGGGGGCGACCACCGTGGTGATGTCGCGCCCCTCGGCGATGATGCCGGCGCCGCGGGAGAAGGAGCCGGCCAGGCCGGTCGCCTCGGCACGGATGATCTCCCGCTGGAGCCGGGCCAATTCGGCGCGCACGTCCAGGTTGGTGGCAACCTTGGAGACCACGGTGGAGATGTGCGGGTCGCGGATGGCCTCGGCGAGGTCCACCCCGTCGCAGGTGACGCCGGGCGCCTCGGGGTCCATACCCATCACCAGCGGCATGGCCTGCACGGCGTGGGTGACGGCAGCGGCGTCGTCCAGGTCGATGCCGGTGCGCTCGCACCACCAGGCGGCCGCCCGGTACATGGCGCCGGTGTCCAGGTAGGCCAGCCCCAGCGCGGCCGCAACCCGCTTGGACACCGTGGACTTGCCGGACCCGGACGGCCCGTCAATGGCGACGACGATTCCCATGTGCTCCTCCAACGTTCAACCCCGCAGGCTCAGGCGAGCCCGGTTGGCCTCAAGGGGTAAGCGTCCCACAATGACGCGGCCGGGCGCGGATCCGCAGCAGATGAGTCCGCCCACAGCCGGTCATCGGGTACTTCCGCCGGCCACCAGAGGCGCATAGCTGTCCCACACCGGCATGGGCACGCCGAAATGCTCGCCGGCCTCCAGCACCTCAAAGAAGCCGGCCCTCCACTCCTCACGCCCGTGTGCCAAGTGCGCCAACACCATGCGGCGGGTGTCGGCCTGAGCAAACATGCGGCCCAGGCCCACTGCGACGATCCGCGCCGGTAGACGCAGCAGCGGTGCAGGTTGTATCCCGCCGGTGACGATGCCCCGCGCCCGGCATACGGCGACTCCTTCGCGCAGCGCCAGCACCATGCGTCGCAGGGCGTCCCTGTCGGTGCACAGCCGGTCATAGGCACCCGCTTCCAGCAGTGGGCCGAGGGTGAGGGACTGTTGGAGGTAATGCACGGCGAGCCAGCCGGCCATGTCCCGCTCCCGTCGGACCGACAGCCCGGCCGTGGTCAGGGCAGAGACGGCTGTGTCCAGGGCGGCGCGTTTCGCAGGCGTGTCCGCTTCCAGGCGCGTGCCGTGACGGTAGAGCGTCGCCTCAATGCCGACGTCGCCGCCCGCGTCGGTGCGTCCCCCGCCGATCTGGCCGGGGAAGCCGAGAACGTAGTCCTCTCGCGGGAGCCACTCCCGCAGCTGAGTGACGATATCCCAATGGTTGAGCATGAATAGCAGCGATGTCCGCCCGGCAAGTGGTGCGACGGTCGGAAGCACCTCATGCAGGTGGAGCCGGTCCACCGTGACGAGCGTCAGCTCGGCGTCCACGGGCGCAGTGACAACCTCAGGAAGGTACCGGCCGAACAGTGGCTGCCTACGATGGCCGCCGCCGGCACGGTGCAGCCGCATCTGCACGCCGGCTCGCAACTGCTCCGCACGGGGTGGCCGCGCCAGGACCGTCGTCTCATGGCATCGGCTCAGCAGCCAGCCGTAGCTCAGGCCGATCACGCCAGCCCCAACGATCAGGATGCGCACGCCGGCCACCTCAGGACACGACCACGCGCCAGCCGCGGGCGTCCAGGGCATCCTCCAGCCCCTGCGCGGCGGCCGGCATGACCGAGAGCATGGCCAGGCCGGCGCTCTGCCCGGGCGAGTGCTCCATGGCAAAGTCCTCAATGTTGACGCCCGCCTCGCCGACGTCGGAGAACAGCCGACCGAGCGAGCCGGCGGAGTCGGGCACCAGCACCTGCACCTGTGCGTAGCGGCGCGGCGCCCCGCCGTGCTTGCCCGGTATGCGGGCCTGCCCGGCGTTGCCGCGGGTCATCAGGTCGGTAATGGCGCCGACGGCGCCCGGGGCGATGGTAGCGGCGTCTCCGGCGGCGGTGTAGGCGGGGTCGTCGGGCGACACGGCGGCGGGTGCGATCCCATCGATCAGGCGGTCCAGGTCCCCACGCAGCTGGCGCAGCATGTCCGCCACCGGCCCGGCGTTGCCGACCACGATGGCCGACCACAGCCGCGGATCGGAGGCGGCGATGCGGGTGGTGTCGCGCAGTCCCTGCCCGGCCAGACCGAGCGCGTTCTCCGGGGTGGTCTCCAGACGCGCGGCCAGTAGGGAGCTGACCAGTTGGGGGACGTGGCTGACGGCGGCGACGGCGGCGTCGTGCTCGGCCGCGGTCATGCGCACCGGGGTCGCGCCGACGTCGACGGCCAGGTTGCGCACCGCCAACTCGGCCTCCGGGGTGGCGCCGTCGGCGATGACCACCCAGGGGCGGCCCGCGAACAGGTCGGAGTCGGCCGCGCCGGCCCCCGACCGCTCCCGCCCGGCCATGGGGTGGGAGCCGACATAGCGGCGCGCGTCCCGCCCGCCGTGGCGGCGCACCTCGGCGGCAATGCGCGCCTTGACACTCGCGACATCCGTGACCACCGCATCCGGGTGCGCGTCCAGTTCGCGCAGAACCACGCCCGCGGCCACGTCCGGTGGGGTGGCGACCACGATCAAGGCCGGTTCGGGGCTGTGCTCGTCACGCACCTGCCCGGCACCCATATCGCGGGCCAGCGCCAGGGAGGTGGGCGAGGTGTCGGATAGCTGCACCGGGACGCCGGCGGCGGTCAGGGCCAGCGCCAGGGAGGTGCCCAGCAACCCGGTGCCGACCACCAGCACCGGCCCCCGGGTGGACAGGACGGCCGAGGGGTTTCCGATGGCACTCACAGGCCCACCTCCTGCTGCAGGGCGCTGACCTCGGCGCCGGTCAGGGCCCGCATGGCACCGGGCCGCAGATCACCCAGGGTCAAGGGGCCCAGCCGGGTGCGGGAAAGACGGATCACCGGGTGGCCGACGGCAGCCAGCATGCGGCGCACGATGCGGTTGCGTCCCGAGTGCAGGGTGACTTCCACGATCGAGGCGTCCGGGGAGACATCCTTGACCACCGCCCGGTCGGCGGTGATCGGACCGTCCTCCAGCTCGACGCCGCGCCGGAGCCGCCGCGGCAGGCCGGCGCCCACCCGGCCCTTGACCACGGCCACGTAGGTCTTGGCGACCTCGTAGCTGGGGTGGGTGAGCCGGTGGGTGAGTTCGCCGTCGTTGGACAGCAACAGCAGCCCCTCGGTGTCGGCGTCCAGCCGGCCCACGTGCACCAGCCGCAAGGCGGCGGCCTTCTCCACTCCGCCCAGCTGCTCGGCGTGCTCGGTCAGGTACCGCTCGGCGTACTCGGCGACGGTGGGCCGTCCCTGCGGGTCCTCCATGGTGGTGACCACGCCGGCGGGCTTGTGCAGCATGATGGTGATGACGTCGGGGTCGGTGAGCACCCGCGAGCCGTCCACGCGGATCTCCTGAGTGGCGGGGTCCACGCGCACCCCGGGTTCGGTGACCCGCACCCCGTCGACGCTCACTCTCCCCGCGGCGATCAGCTGCTCGCATACGCGCCGCGACCCCACCCCGGCGTGGGCCAGCACCTTCTGGAGCCGCTGGCCGCCGGCGACGTAGGGGTCCTCGGTGCGCGCCTGCCCGTCCTGGCCGGCGCCGGCTCCCGCCGCGGCGGGTGCCGTCGAGGGGGCGTCGACCTCGTAGTCGACTTCTTCGAGGTCGTCGGCGTCGTAGAACTCCTCGGCGCCGAAGTCCAGCACGGCGTCCGTGCGCTCGTCGCGGTGGTCCTGGCTTGGGTTCACGGCAGTATTCTCCCGCTGATCTCGTCTTCGATGTCTCCCAGGGCGGATGTGTCGGGCAGGTAGGGGGCCAGGGGCGGCAGGTCGTCGAGCGAGTCCAGGCCCAGGTACTCCAGGAACTCGCCGGTGGTGCGGTACAGAATCGCGCCGCTGGGTTCGCTGCCGGCCTCCTCGATCAGGCCGCGGGCGTGCAGGGTGCGCACCACGCCGTCGACGTTGACGCCGCGGATGGCGGCGATCCGGCCGCGGGTGACGGGTTGCCGGTAGGCGATCACGGCCAGCGTCTCCAGGGCTGCCTGCGACAGGCGTGCGGTGGCACCGCCGATGACGAAGCGTTCCACCAGGTCGCTGAACCGGGGCGCGGAGGCCAGCCGCCAGCCGCCGGCGGCGCGGCGCAGCACGAAGCCGCGCGCCCGGACGCCCCGGTCGGGGGACGGCTCCCCGCCGGCGTACTCGGCGGCCAGGGACTCCAGCAGCGCCTCGACGTCGGTCTCCTCCCTGCCGAGGGCGGCCGCCAGGGCGGCCGCGGTCACCGGCTCGTCGGCCACCACCAGCACCGCCTCGACGGCGGCGCGCAACTCCGCGTCCGACACGGGCACGGGCAGCCGGGAGGCCGCGGGTTCCGGGATGCTCATGCGAACTCCTCCTCCAAATCGGGGCTGGTCATGCCGGCCGCATCCGCGTCGCCGCGCCAGGTGACGGTGATCTCCTCCATGGGGGCGGCCTGGGTCAGGTCGACGCCGCCCTGCCGGTACATGATGAGCAGGGCGAGGAAGCGGGCGACGACGACGGCGGTGCGGCCCGCATCCGCGGTCAGCTCGGTGAAGGTCAGGGTGCCGGCCCGGCGCAGCCGGTCGGCGAGAATACGCAGCTGCTCCCCCACCGGGACCCGCTCGTGCAGGTGCACGGTCTGCACGCCCGGATCGTGGGGGCGGGTGAACACGTCGGCGGCGATACGGGCCAGGTCCTCCGCATCGATGGTGGCCACGAGCCGGGGCAGTAGCGCCGCCAGTTCGGGGGGCAGGGCCACCACGCGCGGGTGAGTGCGGGAGGCGGTCTCGGCGCGGCCGCGGAAGGCGGCGGCCGCCTCCTTGTAGGCGCGGTACTGCAGCAGGCGGGCGAACAGTAGGTCGCGGGCCTCCAGCAGCTCCATGTCCTCGTCGGCCTCATCCGGGTCGTGCGGTAGCAGCCGGTGGGCCTTCAGGGCGAGCAGGGTGGAGGCGACCACCAGGAACTCGGTGGCGCGACCCAGGTCGCCGTCGGCGCGCATGTAGGCGATGAACTCGTCGGTGACCTCCGCCAGGGCCAGCTCGGTGATGTCCAGGCGCTTGCGGGCGATCAGGGTGAGCAGCAGGTCGAAGGGGCCCTCGAACTGGGGCAGGTTGACGCTGAATCCCGGCAGTTGCGTTCTCGCCGCGGCGTCGGGCTGTGCGGCGCCCTCCAGCGGTGGCTGGGAGGCGGCCGCCGCGGCGCTCGCGGAGCCAGGTTTAGGCGACATTCTTAGGCAACATTGCCGCGGGCAATGACCTCCCGGGCGAGGCGCCGGTAGGCTTCGGCGCCCGGGTGACTGGGGGCGTAGCTGGTGATGGGCTCGCTGGCGACGGAGGCGTCCGGGAACTTAACGGTGCGGCGGATCTGCGTGTCGAACAGCTTGTCCCCGAAGGCCTCCTGCAGGCGCTCGAGCACCTCCCGGGAGTGCAGAGTGCGCGGGTCCACCATGGTGGCCAGGATGCCGTCGATCTGCAGGCGCGGGTTGATGCGGTCGCGTACCCGGTCCACGGTCTCCACCAGCAGGGCCACCCCGCGCAGGGCGAAGAACTCGGTCTCCAGGGGGATCATGACGCCGTGGGCGGCGGTGAGGGCGTTGACGGTCAGCAGGCCCAACGACGGCTGGCAGTCCACAATGATGGCGTCGTAATCGTCCAGGACGGGGCGCAGCACTCGGGCGAGTGCCTGCTCGCGGGCGACCTCGCCCACCAGTTGCACCTCGGCGGCGGATAGGTCGATGTTGGCGGGCACCAGGTCCAGTCCCTCCACGGAGGTGTGGTGAATGATCGGGCGCACGTCGGGGCGGGCGGCCACCAGCATGTCGTAGACCGTCTGGTCCAACTCGTGGGCGTTGACGCCCAGGCCGGCGCTGGCCGCGCCCTGGGGGTCGAAGTCCACGATCAGTACTCTCCGCCCGTATTCGGCCAGGGCGGCCCCCAGGTTGATGGTGGTGGTGGTCTTGCCGACGCCGCCCTTCTGGTTGCACATGGCGATGACGCGGGCCGGGCCGTGCGAGTCGAGCGGCGCGGGGACGGGGAAGGTCTTCTCCTCCTGCTGGTCCTCGGCGGGGGTATCGGGCGGGTCGATCAGGCCGGGCTGCTTCACGTCACTCACACGGGCAGCCTAGTCGAAGAGGCAGCGCGGGGCGCGGTGACCGTTCCCGTGACCGCCGGCGATGGTCAGCCGCGGGCGCGCGGATGGCTGGTGGCGTACACCTCACGCAGGTGGTCGACGGTGACCTTGGTGTAGATCTGGGTGGTAGTGACCGAGGCGTGGCCGAGCATCTCCTGCACCACGCGCACATCCGCGCCGCCGGCGAGCAGGTGGGTGGCGAAGGAGTGGCGCAACGTGTGCGGGGAGATGTGCCGTTCCCCCTGCGCGTCGGCGCCCGTCAGCCCGGCGCGCTGGGCCGCCTGCCGCAGCACCGCCCAGGCGGACTGGCGTGACAGGGGCCGGCCGAGCGTATTGAGGAACACCTCGGGCACCCCCCTGCCCTTGGCGGCCAGCACGGGGCGGCCGCGCACCAGGTAGGCGTCCAGGGCGTCCCAGGCGAACTGGCCCATGGGCACGATCCGCTCCTTGCGGCCCTTGCCGAACAGGTGCAGGCAGCCGGATTCGGCGTCCAGATCGTCCACCACCAGCCCCACGGCCTCGGAGATGCGGGCGCCGGTGGCGTACAGCAGCTCCAGCAGGGCGCGGTCGCGCAGTGACACCGGGGAGTCGTCAACATCGGCGGCCTCCAGCAGACGACGCACCTCGTCGACGGTGAGGGCCTTGGGCAGGCGCCGGCCCACTTGCGGCGGACGCACGGCCGCGGAGGGGTCGGCGCCGGTGATGCCCTCGGCGTGTAGGAACTTGTGCCAGCCGCGTACGGCAGTGACCGTGCGGGAGGCGGAGGACGCGGCCAGGGGGCGGCCGCCGTCGGCGCCGGTGCGCAGCGCCTCCAGGAAGGCGGTCACGTCCGCCTCGGTGACCGCGGCGGGGGTCAGGATGGCGCGGGCGCGCAGGAAGTCGGCGTAACGGCCCAGGTCGCGCTCATAGGCGGCCAGCGTGTTGGGGCTGAGCCCGCGCTCCACCCGCAGGTGGGCGAGGTAGCCGGCCCGGGCCCGGACGAGTGCGTCCCCCCGGGGGTCGACGTCGGGGCGCGCGGTGTCGACGGCTGGTTTCGTGGCGACCTCGTCCGGTTCAGGCGAAGCGGGCCAGTAGGCCCAGGCCGACGATCGTGGCGACCCATACCAGGGCGACGCCGACGGTGATGCGGTTGAGGTTGCGTTCGGCCACGCCGGAAGACCCGGCGGAGGAGGTGATGCCGCCGCCGAACATGTCCGATAGGCCGCCGCCCCTGCCCTTGTGCATGAGGATCGTCATGATCAGGAAGAAGCTGGACAGCACCAGCAGCACTTGCAGGATGATGGTCAGCGTGCCCACGCGGTTCCCTTCGTTGTCGGCTGTTCGGCATTCGGCCGGGGTGGTCCGGCGGCTATGAGGCGGCCGCC
>NZ_QMIN01000054.1:8217-10331 GCF_003287795.1 Actinomyces sp. Z5 | reverse complement strand
CCGACCCCACGGTGGGGTCGGGCGCACCCGCCACTGACGCGGATACGGGTCAGGCGTAGAAGCCGGCCATCTGCGCGAAGGAGTCGGCCTTCAGCGAGGCGCCGCCGACGAGAGCGCCGTCGATGTCGGGCTGAGCCATGAGCTCCTTGATGTTGGCGGGCTTGGCCGAGCCGCCGTACAGGATGCGGGTGGCGTCGGCGGTGGCGTCGCCGAAGTCGGCGCGCAGGGCCTCACGGATGGCACCGCAAACCTCCTGCGCGTCGTCGGCGGTGGCGGTCTCGCCGGTGCCGATGGCCCAGATGGGCTCGTAGGCGATGACGATCTTGGCGACGTCCTCGGCGGACCAGCCCGCCAGGGCGGCGCGGATCTGGCCGAGCACGAAGTCGACGTGGGTGCCGGCCTTACGGACCTCGAGGGCCTCGCCGCAGCACAGGATCGGCGTCATGCCGGCGTCCAGTACCTTGCGGGCCTTGGCGCCAACCAGCCCGTCGGACTCGTTGTGGTACTCGCGGCGCTCGGAGTGGCCCATGACCACGTAGCTGCAGCCGAGCTTGGTGAGCATGGCGGTGGAGATCTCGCCGGTGTAGGCGCCGTTGTCGTGAATGGACACGTCCTGGGCGCCGTACTTGATGTCCAGGGAGTCCGCCTCGACGATCGTCTGCACGGTGCGGATGTCGGTGAAGGGCGGGATCACCAGGACCTCGCACTTGGAGTAGTCGTGCCCGGCGTCGCTCAGGGCCATGGCCAGGCCCTGCACCAGGTGGTTGGCCTCGAGGTGGTCGAGGTTCATCTTCCAGTTGCCCGCCATCAGCGGGGTGCGGTTGCTCATTTGCGTATTCCTTATCCGGGTTCCCTTACGGGAACTGTGTGATGGGGGTTGGTCAGTCGTCCAGGACGGCGATACCGGGCAGGGTCTTGCCCTCCAGCAGCTCCAGGGAGGCGCCGCCACCGGTGGAGATGTGGGAGAAGGTGGACTCGTCGAAGCCGAGCGTGCGCACGGCCGCGGCGGAGTCGCCGCCGCCGATCACGGAGAAGGCGTCAGAGTCGGAGATGGCCTTGGCGACGGCCTTGGTGCCCTCGGCGAAGGCCGGGAACTCGAACACGCCCATGGGGCCGTTCCAGACCACCGTCTTGGAGGAGGCGATGGCCTGGGCGAACAGCTCCCGGGTCTTGGGGCCGATGTCCAGGCCCATCTGGTCGGCCGGCATGGCGTCGGCGGCGACGACGGAGGCCGGGGCGTCCGCCTTGAACTCGGGGGCGACCACGGTGTCGACGGGCAGGAGCAGCTCGACGCCGTTGGCCTTGGCCGTGTCCAGGTAGCCCTTCACCGTGTCGATCTGGTCCTCCTCCAGCAGGGAGGTGCCGACCTCGTGGCCCTGGGCGGCGAGGAAGGTGTAGGCCATGCCGCCGCCGATGAGGAGGCGGTCGGCCTTGCCCAGCAGGTTGGCGATGACACCGAGCTTGTCGGAGACCTTGGAGCCGCCCAGCACCACGGTGTAGGGGCGCTCGGGGTCGTTGACGGCCTTGCCGAGGGACTCGATCTCCTTGGCGACCAGCAGCCCGGAGGCGGCCGGGAGGATGCGGGCCACGTCGTAGACGGAGGCCTGCTTGCGGTGCACGACGCCGAAGCCGTCGGAGACGAAGACGTCGGCCAGGGCGGCCAGCTGCTCGGCGAAGGCGGCGCGCTCGGCGTCGTCCTTGGAGGTTTCGGCAGCGTTGAAGCGGACGTTCTCCAGCAGCACGATGTTGCCGGGCTCGAGGGCGGCGACGGCGGCCTGGGCGCTCTCGCCGACGGTGTCCTGCGCGAGGGTGACCTTCACGCCGGTCAGTTCGGCCAGGCGGGTGGCAACCGGGGCGAGGGAGAAGTCGGGGTTGACCTGGCCCTTGGGACGGCCCAGGTGGGCGACGATGATGACCTTGGCGCCCGCGTCGAGCAGGGTCTTCAGGGTCGGCAGGGCGGCGCGGATGCGGCCGTCGTCGGTGATGTGCTTGTCGGCGTCGAGCGGGACGTTGAAGTCGGAGCGGACCAGGACGCGCTTGTCCTTCAGGTCGCCGAGGGACTCGATGGTCTTCATGGAACCTCGCAGTGCTGTGTTGGTTGTGTTGGTGGGATG
>NZ_QMIN01000054.1:0-7938 GCF_003287795.1 Actinomyces sp. Z5 | reverse complement strand
CGCCCGCGCACGCGAGTTGGCGTGCGCGGGCGTCCGTCAGTTGCTCACAGTGGTGAGTGCCGGCTTACGCGGACTCAGGCGAGCTTCTCGCAAACCAGGGCGGTGAGCTGAACGAGGCGGTTGGAGTAGCCCCACTCGTTGTCGTACCAGGAGACGACCTTGACCTGGTCGCCCTGCACCTTGGTCAGCTTGGAGTCGAAGATGGAGGAGTGGGAGTCGCCGACGATGTCGGTGGAGACCAGGTCCTCCTCGGAGTAGGCCAGAACGCCCTCGAGCGGGCCCTCGGCGGCGGCCTTGACGGCGGCGTTGATCTCCTCAACGGTGGCCGGCTTGGCGGGCTTGAAGGTCAGGTCGGTGACGGAGCCGGTCGGGACCGGGACGCGCATGGCGTAGCCGTCCAGCTTGCCCTTGAGCTGCGGGAGGACGAGCGCCACGGCGCGGGCGGCACCGGTGGAGGTCGGGACGATGTTGAGGGCGGCGGCGCGGGCGCGGCGCAGGTCGCGGTGCGGGGCGTCGTGCAGGCGCTGGTCACCGGTGTAGGCGTGCACGGTCACCATCAGGCCGTTCTCGATGCCGAAGGCCTCGTCCAGCACCTTGGCCAGCGGCGCGAGGCAGTTGGTGGTGCAGGAGGCGTTGGAGATGATGTTGTGCTTGGTGGTGTCGTAGTCCTGCTCGTTCACGCCGACCACGAAGGTGCCGTCCTCGTTCTTCGCCGGGGCGGAGATGACGACCTTCTTGGCGCCGGCGTCGATGTGCGCCTTGGCCTTGGTGGCGTCCGTGAAGAAACCGGTGGACTCGACGACGACGTCGACACCCAGGTCCGCCCAGGGCAGGTTGCCCGGCTCGCGCTCGGCCAGGACGCGGATCGGCTTGCCGTCGACGATGATGTTCTCCTCGTCGTAGGTGACCTCGGCGCCGAGGCGGCCCATGATGGAGTCGAACTTGAGGAGGTGGGCGAGGGTCTTGATGTCGGTCAGGTCGTTGACGGCCACGACCTCGAAGTCGGCGCCCTGCTCAAGGGCGGCCCGGTAGAAGTTACGGCCGATGCGGCCGAAGCCGTTGATACCAACGCGGGTGGTCACTTTGTGTCCTCCTAGTGCGCCATGGGACGCACGTATTCGTAGCTTGCTGCACACGTGGTGTGCCCCGGGCCTTCGTGGGGTGCTCCCCGTCCGATCCGGCAGGTTGAGTCTAGCGTTACGTGCACGCCGCCGTGCCGGTTCGGACACGCCAGGGGCGAACACGCGGGTGCATCTCACATGTCGAGCATGTCCTGGGTGAGTACGGATTCCGTGTCCGGGATGCCCAGCTCGTGGGCGCGCTTGTCCGCCATGGCCAGCAGTCGGCGGATGCGTCCGGCCACCGCGTCCTTGGTCAGCGGCGGTTCGGCCATGCGCCCCAGCTCCTCCAGGCTGGCCTGCTTGTTCTGGATGCGCAGCCGTCCGGCCTGTACCAGATGCGCGGGCACGTCCTCCCCCAGGATCTCGAAGGCGCGCTCCACCCGGGCCCCGGAGGTGACGGCGGCGCGCACCGAGCGGCGCAGGTTGGCGTCGTCGAAGTTGGCCAGCCGATTGGCGGTGCCGCGGGTCTCACGGCGCGAGCGACGCTCCACCCAGGTGGCGTTGGCCTCCACGGCCCCCATCTTCTGCAGCAGCACGCTGATCGCCTCGCCGTCGCGAACCACCACCCGGTCGGCGCCGCGAACCTCGCGGGCCTTGGCCACCACGTCGAAACGGCGGGCGGCACCCACCAGCGCCAGGGCCGCCTCACTGCCGGGGCAGGTGACCTCCAGGGCGGAGGAGCGACCCGGCTCGGTGAGTGAACCACGCGCCAGGAAGGCGCCGCGCCAGGCGGCCGCGGAGGCGTTGCGTCCCCCCTGGACTACCGCGACGGGCATGCCGCGCACGGGACGGCCGTGGGCGTCCACCAGGCCGGTCAGGCGGGCCAGGTCGCGGCCGCGGTCGCTCACACGCAGCACGTAGCGACTGCCGCGGTGCAGGGAGCCGGCCTGAACCACCAGCACCTCCGGTGTCATGCCGTACAGCTCCCGCAGGTCCCGGTGCAGTCGGCGCACGGCCCCGCCGTGGTCCAACTCGGCCTCCACCACGATGCGGCCGGACACCAGGTGCAGTCCACCGGCGAAGCGCAGCATGGCCGCCACCTCGGCGCGCCGCTGGGCGGCGTTTTCGGTACTTACGCGGGCGAGCTCGTCCTTGACGGTCACCGTCAGCGACATGTGGTGATGCTCCTGGTCCTTGTTTTTGGGCTGTTATGGGCTGGTTGTGGGCTGCCGCGCGGCCGCTTTTCAGGGTCGGCCGGTTGGGTGCAGTCCACTCGGGTACCGGTCAGGCGGCGCGCGGCGGGCCGGTGATGTCCCCCACCGCGCCGTCGAAGGCGTCCCGGAAGACGGCGGCCAGCCGCAACGGGTCATGGTGGCACAGGGCGTCCCCCGTCCGCACCTGCCGCAGCATCAGCACCGCCCCCATGGAGTCGGCCACCGCGCTCAGTTCCGCGACATCCTCCACCACGCTCGGGTCGGCGATGACCACGTCCAGGCGCAGGTCGGGGGCGTATTCGGCCAACACGCGCAGATGGTCGGCGAGCGTCATGTCGTCGGTCTCGCCGCTCTGCGCCGACAGGTTCAGCACCACGGCCTTGCGGGCGCGGGTACCGACCAGGGCGCGGCGCATGGACGGCAGGATCAGGTGCGGCAGCACCGAGGTGTACCAGGAACCCGGCCCCAGGATCACCCAGTCGGCGGCGTCGATGGCGCGGATCGCCTCCGGGTGTGCATCGGCGTCCTCGGGCACCACGCGCACGTTCTCCATGCGGCCGCGGGTGGAGGCGACGGCCACCTGTCCACTGACGCGCTGGCGGTGATCGCCGTCGACGATATCCGCCTCGATCACCAGCGGGGAGGCGCTCATGGGGATGACCCGCCCGTGAATACTCAGCAGCCGGCCCACCCAGTCCAGCCCCTCGACCTCGTCGCCGAGCAGCTGCCACAGGGCCAGGATGAGCAGATTTCCCAGGGCGTGGTTATCCAGCTCGCCCTCACCGGAGAAGCGGTGCTGGAGCACATCCCGCCAGGTCAGCCCCCACTCGGTCTCGTCGGTCAGGGCCGCCAGGGCCATGCGCAGGTCGCCGGGCGGCAGGCAGTTGAACTCGCGGCGCAGGCGGCCCGAGGAGCCGCCGTCGTCGGCGACGGTGACCACGGCGGTGAGCCGCTGGGTGACGTGCCGCAGGGCCCGCAGGGTGGCGGACAGGCCGTGTCCACCGCCCAGGGCGACGACGGCCGGCCCCTCCTCCCCGCGTCGACGCCAGCCGGCCGAGTCGATGGTGGCGCGGGCGCCGGGCACGTCGATGCCGGTTGCACCGTGCCCGGGCTCCCCCGGAGTCTGTCCCATGACGTTCACTCCCTCCCCAGGTCCCGGTGCTGCACGGCGACCTTGAATCCCGCGGCCCGCAGGCCGGCGCCGATCCGCTCGGCGGTCGCAACCGAGCGGTGCTTGCCGCCGGTACAGCCCACCGCGATGGTGACATTCGGTTTGAGCTCGTCCACGTAACGGGGCAGCGCCGGGATCAGCAGGTTCACGTATCCGTCCACGAAGGCGGCCGCACCATCCTGCTGGAACACGTACTCGGCCACCGGCGCGTCCCGCCCGGTCAGATGCCGCAGTTCCGAAACCCAGTAGGGGTTCGGGATGAAGCGCACGTCCAGGACGTGGTCGGCGTCCATCGGCAGCCCGTACTTGAAGCCGAAGGACATGACCGTCACCCGCAGGCCCAGGTCGGACTCGTGGGCGACCAGTTCCCGGATCCGGCGGGCCAGGTCGTGCACCGAGTAGTCGGAGGTGTTGATGACCTCGTCGGCGGTGCCCTTCAGGCCGGCCAGCAGGGTGCGCTCATGCTCGATGCCGTCCAGGATGGAGCCGGTGCCCTGCAAGGGGTGGGGGCGGCGGGAGGACTCGAAGCGGCGGATGAGCGCGGCATCGGAGGCATCCAGGAAGATCAGGCGTACGTCCACGCCGGCGTCGCGCAGCTGCCCCAGGTACTTCATGAAGGAGGCGAAGAACTCGCGGCTGCGCACATCGACGACCGCGGCCAGCCGGTGCACGCCCGCCCCGACCGTTGTCATCATGCCCGCGAGCGCCGGCAGCAGCTGTGGCGGCAGGTTGTCCACCACGTACCAGTCGAGGTCCTCCAGGGCGTTGGCGGCCCGGGAGCGGCCCGCACCGGACATGCCGGTGACGATGATCATCTCCGGCCGTTTGGCCGGCGGCACCGGCGGGGCCGCCTCATCGATGGCTGGGATGCCGCGCGGGACCGTGTCCTTGGCCGGATCGCGGGGGGCGGGTGCGTCCGCCGCTGGGGTGGCGAGGTGGCGCACCGGCTTGCGCGGGGGGAGGCCCGGCGGCGGCGGGGCGGCGGGGGCGGGTCCGGCGACGGGTACCGACGGGGGGATCCGGTCGGGGCCGGCATCCGGCGCCGGCGGGCGGCCGGGGTCGGTTCGGTCCTGTGCGTCCATGCCCCCAGCATGGCACAACCGGCTGTGCCGGGCTCGCGTAGTTTCGGTAGCGTGGCCGTAGCAGTCGGCACGCGGCTGCCGTGCCGCCCGGGCGCGAAGGCGCACCGCGCACAATCGACTTGGAGGCGACCGTGACCGCATCCCCATCCCCCTCCCCCGCCGCCATGGGCATCGGCACCCCGGGAACGCCCTCGGCCACGAAGGTGGCGCTGCTCGGCTCTGGAGAACTCGGCAAGGAGGTGGCGATCGCGCTGATGCGCCTGGGCGTGGAGGTCACCGCGATCGACCGCTACGCGGGCGCCCCCGCCCAGCAGGTCGCCCAGCACGCCCTGACCGTGGACATGTCCGACCCGGGGGCGCTGACCGCGGCGATCGCGGCGTCCGGGGCACGGATCGTGGTGCCGGAGATCGAGGCGCTGGCCACCGACGCTCTGGTGGCGTTGGAGGAGGCCGGCGCGGTGCGGGTGGTGCCGACCGCGCGTGCCGCGCGCCTGACCATGGACCGGGAGGGGATCCGCCGCCTGGCCGCGGAGACGCTCGGCCTGCCCACCAGCCCCTATGCCTTCGCCTCCTCTTCGGTCGAGCTGGCCATCGCCGCCGAGCGCATCGGCTACCCGTGCATCGTCAAGCCGGTCATGTCCTCCTCCGGGCATGGCCAGTCCGTGCTGCGCGGACCCGACGACGTGGCGGCCGCCTGGCGGCTAGCGGCCGCGGAGGGCCGGGTGGACCGGGGCCGGGTGATCGTGGAGGGCTTTGTGAACTTCGATGCGGAGATCACGCTGCTGACGGTCCGCTCCCGCGACCCGCGCACCGGCCAGACCGTCACCTCGTTCTGCGAGCCGGTCGGGCACCGACAGGTCGAGGGCGACTACGTGGAGTCCTGGCAGCCGCACCCGCTTCCAGAGGCGGCGCTGCGCCGCGCGCAGGAGGTGGCCGCGGCGGTGACCGGCGCGCTGGGCGGCTGGGGCCTGTTCGGGGTGGAGCTGTTCGTCTGCGGCCAGGAGGTGCTCTTCTCGGAGGTCTCCCCCCGCCCACACGACACCGGCATGGTGACCCTGGCGAGCCAGCGCCTGAGCGAGTTCGAGCTGCACGCCCGCGCCCTGCTGGGTCTGCCGGTGGACACCGCCCTGCGCTCGCCCGGCGCCTCCGCCGTGGTTAAGTCGCCCGTCGAGTCCGGGACCGGCGCCGGGGTCACCTACCGGGGCGTCGCCGAGGCGCTGGCGGTGCCGGGCAGCGACGTGCGCCTGTTCGGCAAGCCCGACGCGCACCCCGGACGCCGCATGGGCGTGGCCGTGGCGGCGGCCGACGACGTCGACTCGGCCCGCCGCCGGGCGCGGGAGGCGGCCGGAGCCATCACCGTGACGCGCCCCGAGGGCTAGTCATCGAGGCGGTCAGCGAGCTCGGCGACGGCGCCTGGGCGGGGTGACCCGCGCCTCGCCGTCGCCGTAGCGCACGCCCTCCTCCGCCTTGACGGCGGCCACCAGCACGAAGCTGAGGGTGACCAGCAGTGCCCAGCTGCCGAGCTTGCCCACGTGCACCAGGTGCCACCCGGCCTGCTGATCGGGGTAGCGCCAGGCGTTGAGGAACGTGCCGATGTTCTCCGCCAGCCACAGGAAGACCCCGATGAGCACGAACGACACCGCGGTCGGCATGCGGTAGCGGTCGCCGCCCACGGTGAAGTGCGCCGCGGAGCGCCACAGGGCCAGGATGAAGGCGATCGGGAAGGCGCAGCAGGCCAGTTGGATGGCGGTGAACTGGACCAGGCGCAGCGGCAGCAGCCGCAGCCGGCTCAGCGGGGCGCGTTCTTCGGGCATCGGCACAGACTACCCAGTGCCCGGTGCGCCCGCCGCGAGCCGGCTGCGGCCGCCGGTTACCGCGTAGCCGGTCAGGCCTTCAGGCTGGCGCCATTCGAGGCGATCACGTCCCGGTACCAGCCGAAGGACTGCTTGCGATAGCGCTCCAGGGTGCCGGTGCCGTCGTCGTTGCGGTCCACGTAGATGAAGCCGTAGCGCTTGGACATCTGGGCGGTGGAGGCGGAGACGCAGTCGATGCAGCCCCAGGAGGTGTAGCCGATGACCTGCACGCCGTCGGCGATGGCCTCACGCACCTGCACCAGGTGGTCGTTCATGTAGTCGATGCGGTAGTCGTCCGCGACGGTTGGGGTCCCGTCCGGGCCGGTTACCAGCTCGTCGCGGGCACCCAGGCCGTTCTCCACGATGAACAGTGGCTTGCCCCAGCGGTCCCAGTAGTCGTTCAGGATGGTGCGCAGGCCACGCGGGTCGATGGCCCAGCCCCACTGGGAGACCTCCAGGGTGGGGTTGACGACGCCGCCCATGAGGTTGCCGCCGCTGGCCTCACGCTCCTGGGTGGCGGTCTCGCAGGAGGACATGTAGTAGGAGAAGGAGACGAAGTCGACCGTGTGCTCCGCCAGGGTGCGGCGGTCGGCCTCGGTGATGTCCAGTTCAATGCCCTTGTCCCGCAGCTTGCGCAGGAAGTAGCCGGGGTAGGTGCCGCGCACATGCACGTCGCCGAAGGTGTAGTTGTCGCGTTCGGCCTGCTTGGCGGCCCACACGTCCCGCGGGTCCGGGGTGAGCGGGTAGAAGGGGATCGCCAGGATCATGCAGCCGACCTTCAAGTCGGGGTTGATCTCGTGGGCGATGCGGGTGGCGGAGGCGGAGGCGACCAGCTCGTGGTGGATCGCCTGGTAAAGGTCCCGCTCGCTGAGCTCCTCCTTGGGCGTGTTGATGCCACCGGACATGAAGGGCTCGTGGAGCACGGAGTTGATCTCGTTGAAGGTCAGCCAGTACTTGACCCGCTTGCCGTAGCGTTCGAACAGGGTGCGGGCGTAGCGCTCGAAGAAGCCGATCATGCGCCGGTCGGCCCAGCCGTTGTAGGTCTTGGTCAGGTGCAGCGGGGTCTCGTAGTGGCTGATGGTCACCAGCGGCTCGATGCCGTACTTCTCCAGCTCGTCCAGGACCCGGTCGTAGAAGGCCAGGCCGGCCTCGTTGGGTTCGGTCTCATCGCCCTTGGGGAAGATGCGGGACCAGGCGATGGAGAAGCGGAAGACCTTGAAGCCCATCTCGGCCAGGAGGGCGATGTCCTCCTTGTAGCGGTGGTAGAAGTCGATGCCCACCAGCTTGAGGTTGTCCGGCGTGGGCGCCTCGGTGCGGGGGCCGACGATGCCCTGGGGCATGACGTCCTGGACGCTCAGGCCCTTGCCGTCGGCGTCGTAGGCGCCCTCGTACTGGTTGGCGGCCAGCGCGCCGCCCCACAGGAAGTCGTCGGGGAAGGTGGTTGGTGTCGGCATGGCTGGGTTCTCCTTCATGGGTGCGTTAACGGGTCGGTCTGCTGGTATTCAGGTTCGGAATCGATTCTGCCCGTCCCGCGCCGGCACCGGATGCGCCGGCGCG
>NZ_QMIN01000053.1:0-11367 GCF_003287795.1 Actinomyces sp. Z5 | reverse complement strand
TGTCCTGAGACATCACAACGACGGTTCGTACCCCTACCCCACGAACCGTCGCCGGATGTGCCGAACCGTCGACCGCAACGTACGAACCGTCAGACGAAGGCACCGAACCGCTGGGCGAACACGCGAACCGTCGGGCTAAGGTGCCGAACCGTCAGAGGAACGCACGAACCGTCGGCTAAAGGCGTGAACGTCGGCCCGAACGCACGAGCCGTCGTGCCTGGCCCACCGTGGTCCAGCGCGCACACCCAGCCATGGCGCACTCCCACCAATCGCGCCACGCACCACGCCGTCGGGACACGTACGCCAACACCACCCGGCGAACCGCCCCATCCGCCCACCAGATGCCCAAGCGCGGGGAGCCGGGCTTAACCGGGGTCGTCAGGCTCGACTTCGAAAGACCTCAGCCCCAAGCGCGACGAACCGGGTTACTTCGGCTGCCCCTTGTGCGGGGAGGAGTGACGGGAGCGCAGCAGGGTGGAGATGATCACGTACACCAGGAACAGGCTGAACAGGATCGAGCCCGTGCGCGGGCTGACCAGGCCGGCGACGACGCTCCCCAGTGGAGAAGTCGCGGCCGACGCCACGCCCACGACGAGCCCCACGCGCACGTCGGCCGCCCCGTGGCGCAGGTTGGTGACGGTTCCGGACAGGGCGGTGGGGAGCATCACCACCAGGGAGGTGCCTCGGGCCAGTAGGTCACCGATGCCCACAGCCAGCTGGGTGCCGGGCACGATCACGGCGCCGCCACCCACGCCGACGAGTCCCGACAGGATGCCCGCCACCAGACCCACCCCCACCAGGGCGGCGCCGCTGGCGGGCGTGAGACTCAATCCGGCGTCGCGCACCGGCACCATGAGCTGCTGGGAGACGATGACGAAGACCGCGAAGGCCACGAAGATCCACGGCAGGATGCGGGCCGGGAGCGTACGCAGCAGGCGCACCCCGATCTGCGCGCCGGTCAGGGAGCCAATGATCAGGAAGACGGCGGCCACGAGGGACACCTGTCCCTGCACCCCGTAGGAGACCGCCCCGACGATGGAGGTCGGCACGATGGCGACCAGGGAGGTGGCGGCGGCGTGGCGCTGATCCATACCGGCGAAGGCCATCAGCGCCGGCACGATCACCAGTCCCCCGCCGACACCGAACAATCCCGCCAGGAAGCCGGCCCCCAGTCCCATCAGTACAATCGCCGGCCAGCGTCGGGCGGGCGGGGACCACGGTGCCGGAGCATCGGACCGGTTGCGGGCGGAGTCGGGATCGGGGGCTTCGACGTCGGGGGTTGCGGTCACCCGCCGACCCTATCCCCGCTTGCGCGTTCAGCTCACCTGCCCTGCTCCCCTGCGGCGCCGTGGGTGATGCGCCGAATGGCCGCCAGCCGCCGGGTCACCTGCTCCTCGAAACCGTTCGTGGTCGGCCGATAGTACTCGGCGCCGGCCAGTTCGTCGGGCAGATACTGCTGGGCGACGACGCCGTGCGGGTAGTCGTGCGGGTAGCGGTAGCCGACACCATGGCCCAGGCGCTCGGCGCCCGCATAGTGGGCGTCGCGCAGGTGAGCGGGCACCTGCCCGCCGCGGCCCGCGCGCACATCCGCCGTGGCCTCACCGATGCCGACCGTCACCGCGTTCGACTTCGGGGCGGTGGCCACCGCCAGGGCCGCCTCGGCCAGGACCAGTTGCGCCTCGGGCATGCCGATCAGGGCGACCGCCTGCTGCGCGGCCACGGCCGTGGACAGCACACCGGGGTCGGCCAGGCCCACATCCTCGGCGGCGTGGATGGTGATGCGCCGGGCAATGTAGCGCGGGTCCTCGCCCGCCGCGAGCATGCGGGCCAGGTAGTGCAGGGTGGCGTCGGGATCGGAGCCGCGCATGGACTTGATGAAGGCGCTGATCACGTCGTAGTGCTGGTCTCCCTGCCGGTCGTAGCGGACGGCGGCGACGTCGGCGGCCCGCTCCACGTCGGCCAGCCCGATCCGGGGCGCGGCGGACTGCGCGGCGGCCTCTCCCCCGGACCCGTCGGTGGGTGCCGGTGTGGCTGCCAGAACCGCGCCGGCGGCCGCCTCCAACACGGTCAGGGCCTTGCGCGCGTCCGAGCCGGCCATGCGCACGATCTGCTCGCGGGCGTCGTCGGCCAGCGTGACCGCGCCGCCCAGGCCGCGTGCATCGACCAGCGCCCGCTCCACCAGCGCACGCACGCAGTCGGCGTCCAACGGGTGCAGCGTCAGCAGCAGGGAGCGCGACAGCAGCGGCGAAACCACCGAGAAGGACGGGTTCTCCGTGGTGGCGGCCATGAGCGTCACCCAGCGGTTCTCCACGCTCGGCAGCAGCGCGTCCTGTTGCGAGCGGGAGAAGCGGTGCACCTCGTCGACGAACAGCACCGTCTCCTCCCCCGCGGCCAGGCGCCGTCGGGCGTCGGTGACCACCTGGCGGACGTCCTTCACCCCGGCGGTGACGGCGGACAGCTCCACGAAGCGGCGACCCGAGCCGCGCGCCACCAGATACGCCAGCGTGGTTTTGCCGGTGCCCGGTGGCCCCCACAGGATCACGCTGGACACCCCCGCGCCGCCGGCCGGTCCACCCGCGTCGGCGGCAGGCTCGACCAGGCGACGCAGCGGGGAGCCGGGGGCGAGCAGATGGTCCTGGCCGACCACTTCGTCCAGGGTGCGTGGCCGCATCCGCACGGCCAGGGGCGCGTGGGCGTCTCCGGGCAGGCCGACGGCGTCGGTTCCGGCGCTCTCAAACAGGTCCGTCATGTGCACGATTCAACACCCGTTTCGGCTCCGCCCGAGTGCCGGGACCGCTCAGCGCCCGGCGGTCTGCCAGACTAGGGCGCATGCTTGCCTGGCTTTCCCGCCGCGTCATCAAAGATGCCTGGATCATCGTCGGTGCGTGGCTGCTTCTCGCCGTCGCGTTGCTGCTCCCTTCCATCACGGGGCTGGGCGGCAACAACCTGTTCGAGCGCGCGGCCGCGGGGAGCACTTCGATTGCCGGCACCAACAGTGCGGAGGGTGAGCAGATCCTGGACACGCTGTCGGGTGATGCCGAGACGGTGACGCTGCTGGTCACCGACATGGACATCTCCGACACCGTCACCCAGCAGACGGTCGCCGACGCACTGGAGGACGCGCACGCGGATCTGCGGGCGCTGGTGGGCGAGCAGAACGTGATCGATCCCTTCGTGGTCCCCGGCATGCTGAATGAGCCCGCCGCACAAATGCTGGCCTCCACCGACCTGGACGGCTTCCTGCTGGTGGTCACCGTTGATCCCAACGGGGACACGGTCGCCGACGCCGACGACAAGAAGTACGCCGAACAGGTCGCCGAACTGGTCGGCCGGGTTGAAACCCGCCTGGAACAGGTCCCGGACGAGCTGAGTCGGGTTGAACCCGGTGTGCGCGGCATTGTCTCCGACGACGCACGCATGTCCGCAGCCGTCAACGATCAGGTGCGCGCCGACCTGGTGCGGGGTGAGCTGATCTCCCTGCCGCTGGCACTGATCATCATGGTGCTGGTCTTCGGCGGCTTCCTGGCTGCCGGCATGCCGCTGATCGGTGCGCTGGCCTCCATCGCGTGCACCATGGGAGTGCTGTACTTCCTGAGCCTGGGCATGGACCTGCAGTCCTTCGTCATCAACATTGTCACCGTGATCAGTCTGGGACTGTCGATCGACTACGGGTTGCTGATCACCTCCCGCTACCGGGAAGAACTTGCTCGCTCCCACGACGCCGCCGGCGAGGACGCCGGGGGGCACCGGCGTCGTCGTCGCAGCGGACGACGGGACCCCCGCCTGGCGGCCTGCATGACGACGACGCTGGCGACGGCCGGCCGCACGGTGCTGTTCTCGGCACTGACGGTGTCGGCCTGCATGCTCGGCCTGGTGCTGATGGGACCGGCGGTGCTGCGGTCCATCGGCATCGCCTGCCTGGCCTCGTGCCTGATCGCGGTGGCGGCGGCGGTCACCCTGGTGCCGGCCGTGCTGGTGCTGCTGGGGCGGCGCCTGCTGCACCCGCCGCTGCTGCAGCGCATTCCGGTCCTCGGCGCCATGCAGCGACACCTGGGGGATGTGACCAGTGAGCGCGGAGTGTTCCGGTGGATCGCCCGGCAGGTGCAGCGCATGGCCTGGGTGGTGCTGGTGGCCTGCGTGGTGGCGCTGGTGGTGCTGGCCTCCCCGGCCCGCAACCTGCACCTGCTCTCCTCCACTACCGAGCTGCTGCCCACCGACTCCGACCAACGCACCTACCTGACGGTGCTGGAGGAGCGCTACTCCGCCGTAACCCAGCAGGACGCCACCATGATCATCGCCGCCACCGGTGAGCGAGTCACCGACTTCATCAACGAGCAGGTGGCTGCCGTCGACGGCGTCCAGGAAGTGTTGCGGGTAGCCACCGCCGGCGACTACACAGTGGTCTATCTGGAGCTTTCCGGTGATCCGACCTCCCGCGCCGCCGAAGACACGGTCGCCTCCATACGCGCGTTGTCTGCGCCCGCCGACACCTGGACCACCGGTCAGGCGGCCAGCCAGCTGGACTTCCGTCAGTCACTGCTGGCGTCCCTGCCGTGGGTGGGCACGTTCATTGTGCTGGCGACCTTCGTACTGCTGTTCCTCATGACCGGTTCCCTGCTGGTTCCGCTCAAGGCGCTGCTGATCAACCTGCTGTCCCTGGCCGCCTCCGTGGGCGCGCTGACCTGGGTGTTCCAAGAAGGACACCTGACCGGGCTGCTCGGCTTCGCCCCCATCGGCGGGGTGGAGGCCTACGTGGTGGTCACGGCCGTGGGTGTCGGCTTCGGACTGGCCATGGACTACGAGGTCTTCCTACTGGGGCGGATCAAGGAGTACTGGGACGCCGGCGCCGACAACGACACGGCCGTCGCCAAGGGTCTGCAGCGCTCGGGCCGCATCGTCACCTTCGCCGCCCTGATCATGGTGGTGGTGTTCCTCGGCTTCGTCAGCGGCGAGCTGCTGATCGTCAAGGAGGTCGGGCTGGCGCTGGCAATCGTGGTCGCCCTGGACGCGACCGTGGTGCGCATGCTGCTGGTGCCGGCCACCATGACTCTGCTGGGGCGTTGGAACTGGTGGGCGCCGACGCCGCTGCAGCGCCTTCACGACCGCTACGCGCAGGTCGGCGTGCTCACCGGTGAGCCGGCGCCGTCGGGCCCCGAGTCACGGGGGCCGACCGAGCCTGAGGCGACTGCGGCCGCCACCGAGTAGCCGCGGGTGGTAGCGCGGGCTACCGGAGACACGGCCTAT
The DNA here is from genome assembly GCF_003287795.1 of Actinomyces sp. Z5. Classification (NCBI taxonomy): domain Bacteria; kingdom Bacillati; phylum Actinomycetota; class Actinomycetes; order Actinomycetales; family Actinomycetaceae; genus Actinomyces; species Actinomyces sp. Z5. Next base: position 6,123 of record NZ_QMIN01000053.1, on the reverse strand, counting down.
AGCAGGCTGATGTCGCCCGCACCTTCGCGGGCGACCTCCGGCACGTCCTCGGTCAGGTCGATGACGGTGGTCGGCTCGGTGGAGGTGACCGGCCCCTCGATGACGACGTCGATCAGGTGGCCGAGTGCATCCTCGATCTCCCAACCATTGGACTCCGGCGTGGTTTGTCCCGGACGAATGAGGGTGGAGGACAGGATCGGGGCGCCGAACTCCTTCACCAGCGCCTGCGCGATGACGTGGTCGGGAATGCGCACACCCAGGGTGTGCTTCTTCGGGTTCAAGGTCATCCGCGGCACCTCCTTGGTGCCCTTGAGGATGAAGGTCCACGGCCCGGGCGTGAGCCGCTTGATGAGCCGGAAGGCGTTGTTGCCGACGATCGCGAGCGGGCCGACCTGGGCGAAGTTGGCGCACACGAAGGTGAAGTTGTGCTTAGAGTCCAGCTGACGAATCGTGCGAATGCGCTCCAGTCCCTCCTTGTTGCCGGGGGCGCAGGCGAGCGCGTAGCCGGAGTCCGTGGGGTAGGCGATGAGCTCACCGTTCCGGAGTCTGTCGACGATCTTGGCGACCAGTCGTGCCTGGGGGTTGACGGGGTGCAGCTCAATGTAGCGGGACATGGAGCACATTGTTGCACCGATCACCCCGTGTTGTCGTGCGCCACACGGTGGGGTGGGCCATCGGCCGGCACGCTCAGTCGCGGCGGCGGTAGGCGCTGGGCGTGGTGCCGGTCTCTTCCCGAAAACGGCGGTTGAAGTTCGAGAGGTTGGTGTACCCGCTCAGTGCGCACACCCGGGCCACCGGCAGGTCGGTGGTGCGCAGCAGGTGGCAGGCCCGCGCGACTCGACGCCGCCGTACCAGTTCGGAGAAGGTGATCCCGGCGGTGGCGTGGAAGAACCGGGAGAACGCCGATGGGCTGAGCGCCACCAGTTCCGCGGCCCGGGTCATGGAGATCTCCTCCGCCAGGTGGGTCTCCACATAGTCCAGGACGACGTTGATCCGGGAGGCGGTGGCGTCGTCGAGGCTGGGCACGTAGCCGGCGCTGGCGATCGGGTGCGCCTCCGCGGCGGGGGCGGCGAGGAAGACGCGGGCCAGTTCCAGTAGCGCGGCCAGCCGCCCCAGCGGGCCCTGCCCGCCCATGCTCTCCAGAATGGCGGCCGCCCGCTCACGGCTGTCCCCCGACAGCATGATGCCTCGGCGTGCGCGGTCGACCAGCGCCCCCATGGCGGCCAGTTCGGGCAGCTGCCCGGAAGCCGCCTCGAAGCGCGCGGGCAGCACCTGGCACAGCACGTCGCGTTCGGGCAGGCGTTCGCCGGGACCGAGGTCCGAAAGCCAGTTGTGCGGCAGGTGCGGTCCCATCAGAGTGACCTGTCCGGCTTCGAAGTCGATGGCGCGGTCGCCCGCGAGCATCTGCCCGGAGCCGGAGCGGATCAGGTGGAACTCGATCTCGGGGTGGTGGTGCCAGCGGGCAAGCGGGTCGGGGTATCCGTGCGTCCACCAGCGCACCGAGGTGCCGGCGTCGGGGACGATGACTTCCAGGTCGCCGACGTCGGCCTTCGTCCCCGGCGCGGGTTCGACGCCCGGGGTGGAGGGGCGTGGGGGGATGCCGGGGCGGGCCGGTGGGGAGGACACACGGTCATTGTGCGCGCCCTGCCCACCGGCCCGTCGGCGGTTGCGGTGGTTGGCCCTTTGCACGGCTGCGGCCTCGGGTCAGCCCACCGTGATCTGGAGTTTGACGTCGCCGGGGCGGCCCTCGGCCACCCGGTCGAAGACCTCCTTGGCGCGGTCCATCGGGAAGGTTTCGGTGATGAAGGGCTTGAGATTGATCTTGCCGGCCGCGACCAGGTCGATGGCGCGCTGGTAGACGTTGGCGTAGCGGAAGACGGTCTCGATACGGGTCTCGCGGGCCTGCACCTCGGTGACATCGACGGCGACCGGGTCCACGGGGATGCCAACCAGGACGGTGCGGTTGCCGGGGCCGCCCAGCTTCCACAGGTCCTCGTACGCGGACGGGTGGCCGGAGGCCTCGAAGACCACGTCTGCGCCCCAGCCGGCGGTGCGCTCGTTCACGACGTCGAGCAGGCGCTGCTCGCGCAGGTCCACGGTAACGACGCCGGGGATCTGGGAGGCGATCTCCAGCTTGACCGGGGAGACGTCGGAGACGATGGCGGTGGAGGCGCCGCCGGCGAGCGCGGCGGCGGCGGTGAGCATGCCGACCGTGCCACAGCCGGAGACGACGGCGACGTCGCCGGGGTGGATGGCGGCCTTGGTGGCCGCGTGCATGCCGACCGCTAGCGGCTCGAGCAGGGCGCCCTCCCCGTAGGAGACGTTGTCGGGCAGGTGGTAGGTGAAGGCCGCCGGGTGAATGACCTCCTCGACCAGGCAGCCGTCTACCGGCGGGGTGGCCCAGAAGGAGACGGCGGGGTCGACGTTGTACATGCCCATGCGGGAGGCGCGCGAGCTCATGTCCGGGACGCCCGGTTCCATGGCCACGCGGTCGCCGACGGCGAAGTCGGTGACGCCCTCGCCCACCTCCAGCACGGTGCCGGAGGCCTCGTGGCCGAGGATCATCGGCGCCTCGACGATGTAGCGGCCGATGCGGCCGTGCGTGTAGTAGTGGACGTCCGAGCCGCAGATGCCGACGGTGTGCGGGGCGATGCGCAGCTGGCCGGGGCCGCAGACGAGGTCTCCGGGGACCTCGCGGACGTTGATCTCATTGCGCTTCTCTAGGACTACAGCCTTCATGGTTTCTTCTCCTCGTGGGTTGGTTGCGGTGACTTGGTGGTGGTGAGCGGGTTTAAGGATGGTCGGCGATTCGGTGGGTTCAGGCGTCCACCTCCGCGACGGGTCGGTCGGCGGTCTCCGGCAGACGCCGCCCATTGCGGTCGAAGCCGGGCTGGTCGGGGTGGATGAAGACGGTGATGAGGGAGCCCAGCAGGTACAGGGCGGTGTAGGTCCAGCACACTCCGGCGACGCCGATGTGCGGCAGCAGCAGGGTGACCAGCCCGGGGCCGACGAAGGTGGTCAGACCGGAGGCGAGGTTGTTGGCGGAGATGGCCGCCCCGCGGTGTTCGGGGGCCAGGGCGGGGAATACGGCGGCCATGGGGACGAAGGCGGTCACGCCCATGCCCAGGAGGACGGCGGCCGCGCCGAGGGCGATCATGTTGCCGCCCAGGAACTGGGGCACGTAGTAGAAGCCGAGGGTGGCGGCGGCGCAGAACCAGCACCCGTACCAGCGCATCTGCCGCATCCACCCGAAGCGGTCGCCGATCCATCCCCAGAAGAGGTTGCCGAAGACGGTGACGGCGAACTGGATGCCCCAGATGGTCATCCACTGCGGCATGGTGAACCACTCCTCGCCGTAACCGGCCGTGGTCAGGTACAGGGGCATGATGACCGGGAAGCCGTAGAGACTGAGGTTGCAGATGACGCGGACGATCGCCGTGAGGGCCACCTCCCGGTTGGTGCCGAGGATGGTGACGCCCACCGACAGCTGTCGCAGCGTGTCACCCAGGTCGCCGCGCTTGGGCTGAGGTTCGCCGCGGCCCACAAACAGCAGGCAGAGCAGGCCACCGGTGATGGTCCAGGCCAGGGAGAACCAGAGCGTGCCCCGCTCGCCGATGAAGTTGATGGTCCGGGCCGGGATCCAGGAGCCGAGGCAGCCGACGCCGATGGAGTAGGCGGTCCAGAACCAGCCCATGGCGGAGGCGCGGGACGCCGGCGCCACCTTCTGGGTGATGTACACGACGAAGGAGTAGATGAACAGGGGGTAGGCCAGTCCGCGGCAGGCGTATATCACCAGGATCAGCGGGTAGATGCCCGAGGGGATCGCCACGCCGACGAACAACAGGTGCAGGCAGACCCACAGCCCGGCCCCGATGAGCATTATCCGGCGGACCCCGAAGGTCTCGGCCAGTACGCCGGAGGCCCAACCGGACAGGGCGGCCATCAGGCCGTAGGCGGTGATGACCGTTGACGCCTGGGTCGCGGCGAAGCCGAGGGAGACAAGGTACTTGGATAAGAAGGTCAGCTCGAAGCCGTCGCCGGTCATGAAGATGGCGATGGCGATGAGCCCGGGGATCAGGATCTTCGGGGGTGCAAGGCGCATGGGTTCCACTCCGTCGTGTTGGTGCCGCGGCTCATTCCGCGGTTGCTGGCTCAAGCATCGCCCCGGGCGCGCACAGCGGTCTTCCGACGCCGATGCCGAGCGCCGGTACTTTTTTGACCCCGCCGTGGACCCGACCGGCCCGGTAGCATCGGTCGCAGCCGCTTGAAGGGGGGTGCTTATCTTGTCCGGCACGGAACCCGACTCGGGTGCGCCACGCGACGCTCGCAGCACCCGCGGGCCCTGGTGGTGGCGGGCGCTTACTTGGCCGTGGCGGCACTGGTTGCCCATTGTGGCGCACCTGGTGGGGATCACGGCCACGCTGTTGACGCCGATAGCCTTCCTGTGGGCCGGTCTGAGCATGCCGACGACCGCCTTCGAGCCTGAGGACGCCGATTACCGGTGCGCCTACTTGCTGGAGCAGCCGGTGGTGGCCGTCCAGGCCCACGAGTCGTGGTTCTTCTCCTCGTGCGACATCCTCACTTCCGGCGGCGACCTGTTGGCGCGGGTACCCATGAGTCCGGGCTGGTGGCCCTGGGCGGCCGGAGGGCTCGTGCTGCTTAGTGCGAGTGCCGTGGTCATGGCAATTGTGGCTCTCGGTCTTCAGGGCGGTGAGCACAGAGCATCCGCCCGCGTGCTGGTGGTGTTGGCGCTGGTGATCGTGCTGGCCACCCCTCGCGGCCTGGCCTGGCTGGGTGAGCACGCCGAGTCGCCTGATGCCACCGCGTTGGCCCGGGCCCAGCAAATGACGATCCCTGAGCTAGCCGGAAACGGCCGCGTCGTGCCGATGAACAGCTTGATAGTAGAGGAGTGCGACCCCGCAGAGCTGAGCTACTGGCACATTTGGAACTCTGCCGCACTGGGCGGCCACGTCACCGCTGCAATCGCCGTACAGAACGACTCCAAGGCCGCTTGCCTGGTATCCGGCTGGCCCGACGTCGTCGTTGTTGACGAGCAGGGCCGGGACCTTGAGGTCTCTGTACTGCACGTGGACGACCAGGAATCCAGGTCACCGAGCACAAACGACCCGCCCGTGGTAGAGATCGGTCCGCGCGTACGGGCCGTCGCCACCCTGCGGTGGGACAACGACCAGAGCCGCCCCACCGGCACCCACCTGGCGGTGACGACCGTACTCGGCCGCCAGGCAGTCACGAAGGACCCCGACCCCAGGTACAAGGAATGGGGCACCGCCCACGACCTGACGATCCCCGAAGGCCATCTCGTTCTGATCTCCCCGTGGGAGCACGAATAGCCGCACCGCCGCCGACCGCGCGTTTCACGACCACCCGGGGTCGTGAAACGCACCCCAAGGTCGTGTTCGGGCAACACGAACAGCCCTCTTCAACGACGTAAGACGATGTACTACAATCCATGTATGACGCGGTTGTACTGGGACGCTGCCACGGAGCGGTATATCCGGAACCGCGCCAAGAGGTACCCGGGGGCAGTCGGCGTCACGCCAGAGCAGGCATGTGAAGTGCTGGACGACATCGACCTGGTTGCGCTCGAACCTGATCCAAAGTCTCATACTGGCGCCAGTCGCTTCATCGGCTATTCACCGAATGCGAAACGAGTACTTACCATTATTGCCTGGCGGGATCGCGACGGTGATCTGCATCTGGTGAATGCCTGGCGTGCGACCGGCGCAGACCTGCGCCTGTACAACCTCAAGGAGGACGAGGAGGACTTCGATGGCCAAGACGGTTGACGCTGAAATGATCGCCAAAATGCGTGAGGAATCCGAGGTGACCCGCGAAGCGGAGTACCCCGTGAATACCGTTCCTGTACGACCGAACCGGTCTCAGGTGTACTCGGTGCGGTTAACCCCGCAGGAACGCGAGGCGATCGAGGCGGTCGCTGAGGCAAAACACCTGCCCGCCTCGACCCTGGTGCGGGCATGGATACTGGAGCGTCTTGAGGCCGAGCACGCTGCTTGACCGGCACTGGTCGACGACTCCCAGGGAGCCGCGCGTTTTACGACCTTGGGGTGCGTTTCACGACCACCCCGGGGTCGTGAAACGCAC
>NZ_QMIN01000052.1:33096-36770 GCF_003287795.1 Actinomyces sp. Z5 | reverse complement strand
CGAACAGCAACGTCTGTGCCTGTTCGTACAGGTTCAGCGCTTCGTCCGCGTCCGTGGTCTGCGCCGCCTGGTTCAGCAGATCATCGAACTCCGAGTTGGAGTAGTGGGCATCGTTGGAACCGGCTCCTGTCTGAAAAACGGCGCCAAGGAAGTTGGACATGGACGGGTAGTCGGCCTGCCAACCGGTGCGGAAGCCAGACGTGATGGTGCGGGCATTGATGTCGTCGCGCAACTCCCGGAAGGTGGGGTAGGAATTGCCGGAGGCCTCGATGCCGAGGGTGTTCTTAATAGAGTTGCACACCGCGTCCACCCAGGTCTTGTGCGGGCCGTCGGCATTGTAGGCGATCGTGAATTCGCCATCGAAGGGGCTGATGGCGTCTGCGGCCGCCCATGCCTCCTTCGCCGCGTCGGGATCGTAGGCGACCACCTCGTTGCCCTCGACGTCCGCGGTCCAGCCCTCGATCACCGGCGAGGTGAAGTCGGAGGCCGGTGTGCGGGTCTCGTTGTAGATGGTGTCGCAGATCTCCTGTCGGTTGATGGCCAGCGACAGGGCCTTGCGGCGCAGACGTCCCTCCTCGTCCATCTTGAAGTGCTCGGAGTCGACGTCGATGGAGAAGCACTGGACGACGGCGCCGGGCTGGTTGACCGCCCGGTCGCCCAGGTCGTCCTTGAAGGTGGCCAGGGCGGAGTCCGGAATGGCGTCCAGGACGTCGACGGCATCGGACTGCAGATCCGCGTAGGCAGCGTCATAGTCGGTGTAGAACACGAAGGTGACGCCGTCGTTGACGGCCTTGCGCGGGCCGGTGTAGTCGGGGTTGGCAACCAGCTCGGCCCGATCGTTGTGGGTCCAGCTGGACAGCGTGTAGGGGCCGTTACCCACCGGGTTCTGTCCGAAGGCGTCGATGTCGTCGTAGGCGGACTCCGGCAGCGGGTAGAAGGCGGAGTAGCCCAGGCGCAGTGGGAAGTCCGACTGCGGCTCGGTCAGAGTAATGGTGAACTCGGTGTCGGAGACCTTCTTCAGGCCCGTCAGCTCCGAGTCCTTCTCCTCCGAGAACCCCTCAATGGGCTCGTAGAAGTAGTTGGACAGGTGCGCGTTGGAGGCCTTTGCGCCGTAGTTCCACGCATTGATGAAGGAGTCGGCGGTGACGGGTGTGCCGTCGGAGAAGGTCCAGCCCTCGTTGAGAGTGACGGTGAAGGTCTGGTTGTCTTCGGTGGTGACGTCCTTGGCGACTTCGTTGACGATGCCGCCGTCGGCGTCGTAGCTGTACAGGCCGGCGAAGAGCAGGTCGACGATGCGTCCGCCGCCCACCTCATTGGTGTTGGAGGGGATGAGCGGGTTCTGCGGCTCGGTGCCGTAGGCGAGCACGGGATTGCCTGCGGTCGAGTCGTCGGAGGCGTTGTTGGAACCGCATGCTGCCAGGGACAACAGCACGGCCGTTGAGGCTGCTCCGATGCCGAAGGCACGGCGGGAGATGACAGTAGCGGTGTTCATGGTCCTCTATGTGGTTGTTCTAGTCGAATGAATGTGCGAACGCATGTGCGGCGCAGTGACGCCCACTGACGTCGATGCTGCGCACCGACGGCTGAGACTATTCACATGCGCCTGAGAATACACACATTGACGCGATAACAAATCGGGTCGTCAGTCGCCCGCCTCCGGTACGGCGTCGACGCCGGCCTCCTTGCGCTGCTCGGGTGTGATCGGCGCGGGCGCATCCGTGAGCGGGTCGTAGCCGCCGCCGGACTTCGGGAAGGCGATCACGTCGCGGATGGAGTCCGCGTGGGTCAGCAGGGACACGATGCGGTCCCAGCCGAAGGCGATGCCGCCGTGCGGCGGGGCGCCGAACTTGAAGGCATCCAGCAGGAAGCCGAACTTCTCCTGCGCCTCCTCCGGCCCGATCCCCATGACCTTGAAGACGCGCTCCTGCACGTCACGGCGGTGGATACGGATGGAGCCACCACCGATCTCGTTGCCGTTGCACACGATGTCGTAGGCGTATGCGAGCGCCGAACCGGGGTCGGTGTCGAAGGTGTCCAGGCACTCCGGCTTGGGCGAGGTGAACGCGTGGTGAACCGCCGTCCAGGCGGACTTGCCCAGGGCCACATCGCCTTCGGCCTTGGCCTCGGCCGACGGCTTGAACAGGGGCGCGTCCACCACCCACACGAAGGACCAGGCGTTGTCGTCGATCAGGCCGCAGCGCTGGCCGATTTCCAGGCGGGCGGCGCCGAGCAGGGCCCGGGAGGCATCCACGGTGCCGGCGGCGAAGAAGATGCAGTCGCCCGGCTTGGCCCCGGCGGCCTGCGCGAGGCCGGCGCGCTCGGCGTCGGTGATGTTCTTGGCGACCGGCCCGCCGAGAGTGCCGTCCTCGGCGACCGTCACGTAGGCCAGGCCGCGGGCTCCGCGCTGGCGGGCCCACTCCTGCCAGGCGTCGAAGGTGCGACGGGATTGCGAGGCCCCACCAGGCATGACCACGGCGCCGACATAGGGGTTCTGGAAGACCCGGAAGGTGGTGTCCTTGAAGAACTCGGTCAGGTCCACCAGCTCGAGTCCGAAGCGCAGGTCCGGCTTGTCGGTGCCGTAGCGCTCCATGGCGTCGCGATAGGTCATGCGCGGAATCGGGGTGGGCAGTTCGTAGTCGATCAGCGCCCATACTTCCTTCAGGACGTCCTCGGCTACGGCGATGACGTCCTCCTGGTCGACGAAGCTCATCTCGACGTCCAGCTGGGTGAACTCCGGCTGGCGGTCGGCGCGGAAGTCCTCGTCGCGGTAACAGCGGGCGATCTGGTAGTAGCGCTCCATGCCGGCCACCATGAGCAGCTGCTTGAACAGCTGGGGGCTTTGCGGCAGGGCGTACCAGGACCCCGGTGCGAGGCGCGCGGGCACCAGGAAGTCACGGGCGCCCTCCGGGGTAGAGCGGGTCAGCGTGGGTGTCTCGATCTCCACGAAGTTGTGGCCGTCCAGTACGCGCCGGGCGGCCTGAGACACCTTGGCGCGCAGCCGCATGGCGTGCTGCATCGGGGTGCGGCGCAGATCGAGGTAGCGGTACTTCAGGCGGGTCTCCTCCCCCACCTGACCGGAATCCTCGGCATGGTCGGAGACCTGGAAGGGCAGCGCCGCCGCGGGATTGAGGATCTCGACGTCGGAGACGACAACCTCGATCTCCCCGGTGGGCAGGTTGGGGTTGGCATTGCCGTCGGGGCGTGCGGAGACCTCACCGGTCACCTGGAGCACGTACTCGGCGCGCAGGTCGTGGGCGACCTCCTCACGGATGACGACCTGGGCGATGCCGGAGGCATCACGCAGATCAATGAAGGCGACACCGCCGTGGTCACGGCGGCGATCCACCCATCCGGCGAGGGTGACGACTTCTCCGATGTCGGCTGCGCGCAGAGTCCCTGCATCACGGGTTCGCATCACGGTGCTGTTTTCCTTCCGTTGGGGACGCTGAGCCGGCGTCCGGCGGGGCGCACCGCGAGACGGGCGGGCGCCGGCGGCGATACTACGCCGGGCGCCCGGCGCATTCAGCGCCTGGCCGCGTATTCGAGCTCGCGCTCGTAGGCGCGCAGGCGACGGCGCTCGATCAGCATGATCACGCTCAATACCAGCAGCACCGCCGCCAGCGCGAGCAGCACTGTGGTTACCACCGGCAGTGAGACCGAGGCCCAGCCGGTCC
>NZ_QMIN01000052.1:17895-32814 GCF_003287795.1 Actinomyces sp. Z5 | reverse complement strand
CCCGAGTCGCCGCCGGCGGCGACGGCGGGGGCGGTGGGCTCGACCGAGGGGGTGGCGACGGTGGTGGGCGTTGGCGTGGAGGGCACCGTGGAGGCTCCCCCGCCAATGATGGTGACGTCCGCGACGGTGAAGTAGGGGCTCTTGTTGGTGTAGTCCAGAGTGCGCACGGTGTTGGTCGGAATGTCCTCCCCCGCCGTCACTATGAAGCGCAGCCAGTGGGCGCCCTTGGCCACATCGGCAGGCAACTCGACCGCGCCGGCGTAGGTGCCGTCTTCACCCACGGTCAACTCGCCGACCACACCGGGCTGACCGCCTGGGCCGGGGTCGGCGTCGTCGATGAGGATCGCGACTTCGGCTCCCTGGGGGAAGCCTGAAAGCGTGAAACTCAAGGTGCCGCCGACGGCGATGGTGGACGGACTCACGGTGGAGGCGGTACCGGTGGTCGAATCGCCCGTGAATGTGTCGGCCTGTGCGCCGACGGAGGGCAGCAGAACGAGCGCCGTGGCTATCAGCACCACCAGCGTCCGCAACCATGCACGTGGCACGGCCCCTCCTCCCGTTACCCGACTGTAACGAGCATACATGTTATCTGCTGCGGACTCGTGTCTTTGCGCCGCCGAACGTGGGAACCGCGAGCAGTATGAATGACGCCGCACCGATCACGAGCAGTCCCGCTGCACCGGCGAGTTTCCACCCGTCGGCGCCCAGCGCACTGTGATCGGCCAGGTCCTCGCCTGTGAGCAGGGTTACGCCTGCGGGTTCACCGCCCTCGTCGTTCGCAGGCTCGGTGATTTCCAACTGGGCCCAGCCCAGCAGTTGGGAATCGCGGTCCCCTACGGCAATCTTGTAACTGCCCGGATCCAGCGTGGAGATGTCCAGCGACACGGAATTGTCTGCGTCAACCTGGACCCACCCGCCGGTGGTGGCGCCGGGGTAGACGAATACGGCCACCCAGTCGCCCTCCTCGACCTTCGCCGACGGGAAGAACAGGGTGATGGTGGTGCCTTCACGGGTGCCCGATAGGGAACCGGCGTTACCGGGTACCAGTTCATTGGGGCTCCGCACGGGGGACGCCGGGGCGGTGCTCGGCCGTACGTTCGCGTCGGTGGCCGCTGGTTCCGCCGCCGCATCGACGGACGTGCCCGCGTCAACGGCGGCTGCAGCCGACCCCGGTGCCCCGGTGGTGGAGGGCACCTGCACGACCAAGGGGTCGACGTCGACGCCCTCGTTGAGAACCTCAAACCCAGAGCGGGGATTAACTGCGGTCGCCGAGCCGGCACTCGACGGGCCACCCGTGCCCTGGCCGCCCGGATGCTCCGCCGCGGTGCCGGTCGCGGCCGCCCGCGGTGTGGCCGCCGGCGTCGGCGCGACCGCTGACGCAGTGGGTACCGTCGCAGTCCCCGGAGTAGTTGGGACGGGGGAAGTGGTGGGCTCCGCCGACGCCTGAGCGGTTGGCTCTACGGCGGGTGCGGTGCTGGGCGCAGCCGTTGGCTCCGCGGTGGGTGAGGCGCTCGGCAGCGGCGTCGGGGCCTGCGAGGACGCAGGCGAGGGCACAACGGTGGGTTCGACGCTCGGCACCGCGGTGGGTTCCGCGCTCGGCTGGGCGCTCGGCTCCCCGCCACCCGAGCCGGAGATGTGCACGACGATGGGTGCGGCCCCGCCGGCGGGCGTGGCAGAGATCGTGTACCCGTTGCCCACAGTTACGCCGGCGGCAGCCAGGGCCTCCGCGGAGACGGTGAATTGCCTGCCGGAGAACTCGGCGAGCACTGTCACCGAATCGGTATGCCCGTCGGCGTCGGTGACGTCCAGTGCGACCTTGAAGGCACCGCCGATGTTGGTGCTGCGCCCGAACGTCCAGCCCGTACCGGTTAGCGTCCCGTCGGAGTAGCCGAGGGTCGAGTCCGGCGCAGCCTCGGGCAGGCGCACGTCGACGGTGAAGGTATCGATGCTCTGCCAGTCCTGATCGGCCGCCCGGCGCCACTGCATGGTGAAGGTGTCCACATGCGGGTCCATGGCCTGGGTGAAGGGCCACAGGGGCAGGGCGTAGTCCGAGCGCCCATTGGTGAACACGGGGTAGATGGTGGCCGACTGTGCCGAGCCGATGGCGCTCACCAACCGCACCTGTACGGGGACCGACACACTGCCAGCGCTGCCGAGCGGCTGCCCCTGGGCATCCTGCCAGCCGGAGAACACCAGAACCGGCCGGTCGGTGCTGGAGGATGACACATAACTGGCGCCGGGGTTGCGCACGGTCACGGTCGCGCCTGCGGCGCGCTGCGGAGTCGTGGTTGCGGCGGGAGCGGCCAAGACCGCCTGCGCCGGCGTGGGAGAGGCCATCTCGCCGTCCGCGTCGTTGCCGATCGCGGCGGGGACGCTGGCGGTCACTGCGGCCGGCCCGCCCTGAAGCTCGGCCGGGTGCCAGTGGCCGACGGCGACCGCGGCGCCGGCGCCAACGGAGGTCGCCAGGATCACTCCGAGCGCAGCTGGCACCGTGAACGCGACCCGCAGCGCTGGTCTGTGGGTCGCGCGGGTTGACTTGCTGTGGCGCGGGAGATGGGTCATCTATTCGGAACTCGTCTGTTGGCCTTGGTCTGGTCGGAACCGCGCCGGCAAAATCGCCGTCGCGGCGTCGACGGGACGTAGCCCGCATGCACTTCCGGGCGGCCTCGGGAATCCTGACATACAGGACCCTCAGGGGCTCGGAGGAAATGCCGTGGGCTACCCCAACGCGGTTCGATAGTATCGCCCAATTTGCTTGCGCGACACTGAAATGCCGGGAGCGTGGGCGGATTCACCTGCTCGTTCCGATTCGGCACGGTTCACCACGGCGTCGCGGGCCGCACCGCGAGACCGGTGTCACGTGTGACCTGATGCGCGCAGCGGCGGGGAGTCCTCAAATCGTTACCATACGTCCGTAAGCTATGACTCAGGAGTGATCCGTGCTGTGAGCCCCGTTCGCGGCTCGTTCTGCCGCTCCCAATTGTGCGGCACCGAGCGTGATCCCGTGAGTTAGTACGTGAAGCCCGCAAGTCCCCGCCGGTAAGTCCACGCGGGTGCTGGGCGAGTGTGGTGGGTGCGGCGCGGCAAGAGCGGAGGCCGCCCGGTCTCCCCCACACTCCGCGAACGGTTCCCCAAGCGGAACCAGATACGGGAAACAGACGATGACAGCCACCCCGACTGGGGCATCTGCGCCCTTCGGCCCCTCCGACGACAACACCTTCGGCTCCGCCCTCGGCATCGACGACCTGTTCAGTGCCGAAATCGGCGGCGCCACTCCAAGCGTCCCCGCCGACGACCAGGTAGCCGCACCCCACTCGACCCCCGACTCACCGCAGTCCGCCGCATCCTTCGACACGCCCGCATCCTCCGACTCTCCGGAGGACCCCGAGGGCCTGGAGGACGAGGACGAGGCCGACGATTTCGACCTGAACCTGCCCGAGTCCGATCCCGAGGACCCCGACTCCGACATCGACGAGTCCGATGAGGTCGACGACGACGTCGCCGACGATGAGGAGGATGTCGACGGTCACACCCCCTTCGTCGATGACGCGCAGGACGAGCCGGCCCGCGCGCCCGAGGACGTCACCTTCGACGACCTGGGCCTGCCCGCCGACCTGCTCAAGGCCGTAAAGGACATGGGCTACACCACCCCCACACCCATCCAGCGCGAGGCGATCCCCGTTCTGCTGTCCGGCCGCGACGTCGTCGGTATTGCCCAGACCGGCACCGGTAAGACGGCCGCCTTCGGGCTGCCGCTGCTGGACGCCGTGGACGCCCATGACGGAGCGGTGCAGGCCCTGGTGCTGGCACCCACCCGTGAGTTGGCCCTCCAGAGCGCCGAGGCGATCACCGATATGGCCGCCCGCTCCCGCGGGCTCGACGTGGTAGCCGTCTACGGCGGCGCCCCGTACGGTCCCCAGATCGGGGCGCTCAGGGACGGTGCGCAAGTAGTCGTGGGCACGCCCGGGCGCATCATCGACCTGATCGAGAAGGGCGCTCTGACCCTGGATGAGGTGAAGTACTTCGTCCTGGACGAGGCCGACGAGATGCTGCGCATGGGCTTCGCCGAGGACGTGGAGACGATCGCCGCCACCATTCCGGCCGAGCGCCGCACCGCCCTGTTCTCCGCGACCATGCCGCCCGCCATCCAGGCGGTCGCGCGCCAGCACCTGGACAACCCGGTGCGAGTGGAGGTCTCCCGCCAGGCCTCCACCGTGGACACCGTCCGCCAGACCTACGCGGTGGTGCCCTTCCGTCACAAGATCGGGGCGGCCGCACGCGTGCTGGCGGTCACCGATGCCGAGGCCGCCCTCGTGTTCGTGCGCACCAAGTCCACCGCCGAGGACGTGGCCATCGAGCTGGCCGGCCGCGGCATTCAGGCCGCCGCCATCTCCGGCGACGTGCCTCAGCGCGAGCGCGAGCGGCTGGTTGAGCGCCTGCGCAACGGCACCCTCGATGTGCTGGTAGCCACCGACGTCGCCGCCCGCGGACTGGACGTGGACCGCATCGGCCTGGTCGTCAACTTCGACGTGCCCCGCGAGGCCGAGGCCTACGTGCACCGCATCGGCCGCACCGGCCGCGCCGGCCGCCACGGTGAGGCCGTCACCTTCCTGACTCCCAAGGAGAAGGGCAAGCTCCGCCAGATCGAGCGCCTGACCGGCGCCCGCCTGGAGGAGATCACACTGCCCTCCCCCGCGGACGTGTCCGAGCACCGGGCCGGCAAGCTGTTGGACCGGGCCGCCGCTCGGCACGAGCGCGGCCGCCTGGACATGTATGCCCGGCTGGTGGCCGCCAAGAGCGAGGAGCTCGGAATCGACGCCGACGAGCTGGCCGCCACGCTGCTGGCCCTCGCCGTCGGCGACGAGGGGCCGCGCCGTCGTGACGACGGCGAGCGTCCGCGCCGCGGGAACCGCGAGGAGCGCCTGGACGACGACGGGACCTTCGTCTCCGCCTCCTTCGAGGGTGACCGCCGTGGCCGCCGCGGGGACCGCATCGAGGGCAAGCCCGGCGCCAGCCGCGGCGGCCGCCGCTATCACGACGAGGGCTCCGGCACCGTCTACCGCATCGAGGTCGGCCACCGCGACCGGGTGCTGCCCGGCGCGATCGTCGGGGCGCTGGCCAACGAGGGCGCCATCTCCGGCTCCGACATCGGCAAGATCGACATCCTGCAGTCCTTCTCCCTGGTCGAGATTCACACGCCGCTGAGTGAGGAGCAGTTGGAGCGTATGCGGCACGCCACCTTCGCCGGCCGGGAGCTGCGCATCCGCGTGGACGAGGGGCCGGGTTCCGGTTGGGACGAGGACCGCGGCGGCCGCTCGGGCGGTGGCTTCCGCGGGCGGAACAACGACCGCGGCTCGGGACGTTACGACCGTGGCGGATTCAAGCGGCGCTACGACCGCGATGACCGTCGTAACGACAGGAACGACAGGAACGGCCGCTGGGGCAACCGCGGCTGGAACAACGGTCGCAAGGGCGGATTCCGCGGTAATCGCGACGGGCGGTGACGCCCCCGGCCCGGAACCCGACCGTGGGGAGGAGAATGCATGATCCCTGCCGTGTATCTGCTCGCGGTGGTGGTGTTCGGCTTCGCCGCGACCCTGCTGCGTCTGCCTCCCCTGGTCGGGTTCCTCGCCGCCGGCTTCGTGCTGGGCTCCTCGCCGCTGCCGAACCTGGAGTTCGTTGAGGTCCTGGGCGACCTCGGCGTGGCGGTGCTGCTGTTCACGATCGGACTCAAGCTCGACCTGCGGGTGCTGCGTCGCAAGGAAGTCGCGGGTACGGCGGTCATCGTCATGACGGTGCTTTCCGTCCTGAGCGCGGCCGTTGTGGCCGCGCTGCTGGCCCTGGGCCTGGACCTCGGCGCCACCACGCCGGGCGGTATCGCCGCCGTCGGCTTCGCCCTGTCCTTCTCCTCGACGGTCGTGGTGGTCAAACTACTCGAGGACCGCGACGACGCCGGTTCCCTGTATGGGCGGATCGCCATCGGCGTGCTTGTGATCCAGGACATCGCCGCGGTGGCGTACATGACGATCGCCTCCGGCCGGCTGCCCAGTCCCTGGGCCGCCGCCCTGGTGTTGCTGTGGCCGGCATCCCGACTGTTCGGCAAGGTGCTTGACCGCATCGATCACCGGGAGATGCGCGCCCTGTTCGGCATGTCGATGGCCCTGCTGCCCGGCTATCTGCTCTTCGACCTGGTCGGTATCGACGGGGATCTGGGCGCGCTGATCATGGGAGCGCTGCTGGCGTCACACCCGGCCGCGAAGGAGCTGTCCAGCGCCCTGTTCACCATCAAGGAGATCCTGCTGGTGGGGTTCTTCCTGGCCATCGGCCTGGACGGGGTCCCCGACACGGCCGCCTTCGAGTTCGCGGGCGCCCTGCTGCTCCTGTTGCCGGTGCGCTCACTGGTTTACACGCTGGTGTTGCGCGCGCTGGGTATGCGGCGACGCACCTCGGTGCTAACCGGCCTGGCGCTTACGGCCTACAGCGAGTTCGCGCTCATCGTGGTGGGCACCGCCGCCGACCACGGGCTACTCGGCGCGCAATGGCCGGCCGCCGTCTCCCTGGCCCTGGCACTGTCCTTCGTGGTTTCCGCACTGGTCAACCACAAGCCGGTCTCCCTGGTGCGCTGGTTGTCCGGGCTGCTCCCCCACCGCCCCGCCAGCACGCTGCACCCCGACGAGCAGCCGCTTCGGCTCGACGGCGTTTGCACCGTCGTCTTCGGCATGGGACGGGCGGGACGCTCCACGTACACCAGGCTGTACGCCGACGGGGAGTCGGGCGTGCTCGGCATCGACAACGACGCTACGAAGGTGGAGGAACTGACGCGCCAGGGCTTCAACGTGTTGGAGGCGGACGCCACCGACCAGCAGTTCTGGGAGCGGCTGGAGGCCGTGCACGTGTCCACGGTGGTGCTGGCCATGTCCGAGCCGGGCGCCAACGTACACGTACTGGACTGGTTGGACCGTTCACATTTCGAGGGCCGGGTTCTGGCGATCGCCCGCTACGACGACGAGGCCGCCTCGATGCGGGCGGCGGGCGTCGACGTGGTGATCAACCTGTACGAAGGCGCCGGTGAAGCGCTTGCCCGCGCGGCCGAGTCGCTCGATTCTGGATCATCAGCGCCCGACAGTAATGCCGGGCGCTGAACCGGTGCGCTGAGGCTCCGGTTCAGCGCGCCGTCGGTGAGCACAGGCCGTCCAGCAGTGCCCGGACCTCCCCGATGCGTGCAAGCTCCACATCCAGCGGCTCGACCAGGGTGGTTGCTAAGACCTCGGCCACCGCTTGGCGCAGGCGCCCGTTGACGCGTCTGCGCCGGCGTGCGGCGCCGACTCGCGCCAGGGCCGTACCGCTCAGCCCGAGTACCAGGCCGATCAGAAGGCCACCGAGCAGCAGCACGGTGGGCCAGGGCAGGTGCCCCCAACGCGGTGGCTCTGCCGCCAACAGCAGGTAGCGGTTCATAACGCGTAGGACCAGGAGCCAAAACCCACCAACCAGCGCCGTGAACGCCAGCAGCACCTGCAGCGCATTCGCACACGTCCACCAGCGGGGGCGACTGTTCTGCTCCAGGTCCGTACGCCCGACGGCGGCGTCCAGCCGGTCATAGAGCTGCTCCGCCCGCGGGCTCAGCCGCTCGCACACCTGCTCCTGGGCGGTGGCCGGAAGCCGACTGGTCCGTGCTGCCATGTAGCCTCGGGCGGTTGCGCGCAGGGCAGCGTCGGCGGCCGCATCGGGAGCGGGCAGGGAGGTGCGCGGAACCGGCGGCGCCGCGGAGCCCGACGACGCCCGGCGGGCGTGGACGTCGTCTCCCAGATGCAGAGCCCGCAACGGGTCTCTGCGCAGACGTGCGAGCCAGCGCGCCGGCAACCAGCCCACGCGGACTGCCGCCCCCAGTCGCATGGAGTCGCCGACCGCATCGGCGACTCGATCCGTGCCCACCGCGCGGCAGGCCGCCTCCCGAAGGGCCACGAGGGCCTCACGCTCGCCGCTACCGGAGGATCCCGCTGCAGCCGCGGAGTCGGACTCCAGCCAATTGCGGATGCGAACGGCCAGCGCCCGAGCGTCGGCGGCCAGACGCGCCCGGCTCACGTCCTCGGCGGCGGCGACCTCACGGATACGGGCCCGCAACTCCTGCACGCCCTGCCCGGTGCGGGCACTGACTTCGATGACATCCACGCCCTCCAGGCCCTCGCGGGCCAGGAGGCGGGCGAGGTCATGGGTGGCCGCCGTCCGCTCGGCCTCGTTCAGGCGGTCGACCTGATTGAGGGCCACGACGGATACGGAGGCGTGCGCGGCCATGGGCGCTATGAACTCGTGGTGGATGACGGCGTCGGCGTACTTCTCCGGATCCAGGACCCACACCAGCACGTCGACCAGGCCCGCCAGACGCTCGGCAATCACCCGGTGCCGCCGGACGTCGGAGTCGATGTCCGGCAGGTCCAGGAGAATGGTGTTCTCCCCCACCCCGACGGAGGCCGGGCCCCACGACGGGGACTCGGGCAGCCGCACCCGTGCGTCGACCGCGAGCCAGTCCAGTAGCCGCCCCGCCGCGCCGTCCGCCTCCGGTCCCGGTGAGGCGGGCAGTGCGGCCAGCGGCTGGGTCGTCGTCGGCCGGGTAACCGCGGTGGGTGCCGTGTCGACTCCGCAGATCGCGTTGAACAGGCTCGACTTGCCCGAGCCCGTCGCCCCCAGGAGCGCGACCACACTAATCCCCGGGGCGATGAGTCGGCGCTGTCCGGCGCGGTCAAGCAGGGCGCGAGCGGCCTCAAGGAGGTCCGCGGGCAAGAGCCCGTCGCCGGCCTCCACCAGGCGGGCGAGCATGACCAGCGGGTCCTCAGGGGTGTCGACTCCCGCATCGACCGGGGTGGGCTTGCGGATTCTCATCTGGCGTCCTCCCCCGTCAGCCGCCCGACGGCGCCGGTGACCTCCTGCAGGTGCTCCGCAAGCTGCTCGGGGCGCGGCGAGGGAGCCGGCAGCGCCTGGGTGAAGACGGCCTGCTCCTCTTGGAGGAAGGCCGCGACTCGCTCGTTGAGGGCTAGACGGGAGCGGCGGGCAAGGTCACGCATGGCCTGGTCGCCGAAGACGGCCTCCAGCAGTCGCTGTGCGACCACGGCGGCGCCGCCTGCAATCCCAACCTCCACGCCCGTCAGGCCGCCGGTGTGGGCGAAGACGACCACCATGAGGGCCACGCCGGTGCCGTTGACTCCCAGTGACACCAGCCGCGCGGTCAGGCGCTTGTCCGCTCCTTCTGCGCGGACCAGGTTCAACACGTCGCCCTGCCAGTCCCGTACCAGCTGTTCGGCCCGCTGCGTGCGCTCCGCCACCGTCGGCAGCGCGGAGATGGCACACGACAGTGGGTAGGCGGCGGTGCCGGCGCGCCGCCAGGTCTGCTCCGTCTCCAGGCGGGCGCGCTGTGCCTCGTTCACGAGCAGCATTGTCAGCGAGGACTCGATGGCCTCCTCGACGCGCTCGGCGGGTGCGGGGCGCCCCAATACCGCCGCGGTAACGCGGTCGCGCAGGCGGCTGACCTGGGACTCGAGCCCGCGCAGGAGCTCGCCCGTGCCGACCAGCTCCTGCCAGCGGGCAAGCACCTCGCCGCGCAGCATCGAGCCGTCCTCGGTCGCCTGGGTGACCCGGTCCAGGGCCTCCGCATGAATCGTCGCGGTGGCGTAGGCCAGACGGCCGCGTTCGGCCTCCTGGGCGCGGACCGCGTCCAGCACGCCGTCCATTCCGGCGAGGGCGGAGCCGAGTGCCCCGGTCAGGGTGCGTCGGGCCACGTCGCGCCGCGCCGCGGCGTCGACCGCAAGTGCGCCGAGCCAGTGCCGCAGCGGCGCCACATATTCGTCGGACAGGAAACCATCCGGGTCGAGTCTGGTCTCCGGGATTACGAAAACCGGGCAGGAGGACAGGCCGGCGGCGTCCAGGCGGCGGCGCAGGTCCTTGCCGACCGCCTCGTCGGCGCCGGCGGGAACGCGGTCCAGGACCACCGCCGTGACGACGTCGCGCGCGGCGGCGGCACGCAGGTGCTCCCATACGACGGCGTCGGCGTAGCGCGAGGCGGTGGTAACGAAGATCCACAGGTCGGCAGCAGCCAGCAGCGTGGCGGAGAGTTCCCGGTTCTCGTCGACGACGGAGTCCACGTCGGGCGCGTCCAGGAGCGCGAGCCCCGCGGGCAGGGTCGAACAGGAGCGAACCTCGACCTCGCGCGGCGTGTGCAGGCCCGCCGCCGTCGGCTCCGCGCCCTCCGCGACGCGCACGTGGGCGAGCGATCCGAGTACCCGGGATCCGTCGAACCAGGCGTCGTCGCCGGTGGCGTGCAGCAGCAGGGGACGGCGCGTCGTCGGGCGGATCGCGGAGGAGACGGCCACCCGTCGGCGCACGAGCGAGGACACCAGCGCGGACTTGCCGGCCCCGGTGGAGCCGCCGACCACGGCGAGCAGGGGCGCGTCCATCGCCTTCAGGCGCGGCAGGACGTAGTCGCCGAGCTGATCGCGCACGATCCGGGCCGTGCGGGCGGCGGTGTCCACCCCCGCCAGCGCGTACGGCAGGCTGAGGCCGGACAGGTCGCCGCGCAGGCGGCTCAGGGCGGCCTCGGTGTCGCCGATACCGGCGGTGCCGGGCGGAGGAGGCGGCGCGGCCCCCGCGTCAGCACTCACGACTCAGCCCTGCTCACCCGCTTGGCCTGCCGCCGCGCCGACCGGGCGCAGACGCGGAGCGAGGTCGGCCTCGTCGGCGGGGAGCCAGGTGGCGGCGTCGGCGGGCACCTGCTCGCCGGAGCGGATGTCCTTGACCGAGTCGGGCTCGCCTTCGGCGCCGGGAAACCACACATAGGGAATGCCCCGCTTGTCGGCGAAGCGGATCTGCTTGCCGTACTTGGCGGCCGTCGGGGACACGTCGGCGGCAATGCCACGGGAGCGCAGCGCGTCGGCCACGGAGTCGGACACATCGCGGTGCTCCTCGTCGGTGACCGCAACCAGCACGGCCGTGGGCACGGCCCGAGTCACCTCCAGCATGCCGGCGCCAATCACCCTGGCCAGCAGGCGGGACAGGCCGATCGAGATGCCCACGCCCGGGAAGGTGCGCTTGCCGTCGGAGGCCAAGGAGTCGTAGCGGCCGCCCGAGCACACCGAGCCCAGGTCCTCGTGGCCGGCCATGAAGGACTCGTAGACGGTGCCCGTGTAGTAGTCCAACCCGCGGGCGATCTTGAGGTCGGCGACGATGGCGCCGGGGCGGCGGCGCGCGGCGGAGCGCAGCAGCTCGGACAGCTCGTCCAGGCCCTGGACCAGCAGCTCGCCGGGGTCGGCGCCGTTGAGCGCGGACAGCACGTCGGCACGTACCCGCTCGGCGTCGGCGCCCGTGATCTCCGCCAGCCGCAGGGCCGCGTCGGCCTGCTCCGGGGTGATGCCCACGACGTCGACCAGCTCGGTGGCGACCCGGCCGGCGCCGATCTTGTCGAGCTTGTCCACCACGCGCAGCACCTCCGCCAGCTGATCCTCGCAGACACCGACCGACTGGTAGAAGCCCTGCGCGACCTTGCGGTTGGACACGTGGATGGTGACGGCGGGGATCGGCAGCGCGCTCAGCGCCTCGTGCATGATCAGCGGCATCTCCACGTCGTGGTACAGCGGCAGGGCGCCATCCCCGACGACGTCGATGTCCGCCTGAACGAACTCGCGGAAGCGGCCCTCCTGCGGGCGCTCGCCGCGCCAGACCTTCTGGATCTGGTAGCGCTTGAACGGAAAGTGCAGGGTGCCGGCGTTGTCCAGCACGTAGCGGGCGAAGGGCACGGTCAGGTCGAAGTGGAGGCCGAGCTGCTTGGCCGGGTCGGTCTCCTCCGCCTCGCCGGGGTCCGCCTGGAGGCGGGAGAGCAGGTAGACCTCCTTGCTGGTCTCGCCCTTGCGGGTCAGCTCCGACAGCGGCTCAACGGCGCGGGTCTCGATCCCGCTGAATCCATGCAGCTCGAAGGTGCGGCGCAGGGTGTCGATGAACTGCGTCTCGACGATGCGGGCCGCGGGGAGCCACTCTGGGAAACCGGAGAGGGACGATTGTGCCTGTCGGACCTGGGCTGCTGTCATGGGCCGCATTGTGTCATGCCGCCGCCGTCGGTCGACGCCGCCACCGAAACCGGCGGGGGCCAGCCACGGTTGTTCTTGCGCCGTGCCCGCCCCGACCGGTGCTCACGCACCGGTCTCGCCGTGTCTTGCGCCGTGCCCGCCCCGACCGGTGCTCACGCACCGGTCTCGCCGCCCCGGACCTTGGCCTCGGCCAGGTAGGGGTTGGCGTGGTGCTCATGCGCCATGGTCGTCGCGGCGCCGTGGCCGGGCAGCAGCACCGTGGCCGGATCGACGGCGCTGGCCAGCAGCCTCAGCGTCGCCCACATCTGATACTGGTCCCCGCCCGGCAGATCGGTGCGCCCCACACTGCCCTTGAAGATCACGTCCCCGGACAGCGCCACCAGGTAGTCCTCCTCAGGGATACTCGCCGGATCGTCCAGTACCTCCGCCTCGAACAAAAGCTGGTTGTCGCCCAGGTGCGCGTTGAAGAAGAACACCGTGGAGCCCTCCGAATGGCCTGGCGCGGGCACCGCCTGCAAGGCCACTCCCGGTACCAGCTCGACGGCGGCACCGAAGCCGGCCTGCGGGAAGGGACGCACATCTGCGGGGCGCAGCCACTCCGTCCCGGTCAAGTCGGCGAAAGTCCGGCCATCCACGCTGATGCCAGTGGTGCCGTCCGGGTCATCCAGGCGGTACAGATCCGGCTGCGGGATATACACGGGCACACGCGTGGGGTCCTCCGGCGCGCCGGCCAAACCGGTGGTTACGCGCCCTTCGGTCACCGCGGTGTCAATCAGTCGCTGGGTATCCCACACGTGGTCGGCGTGGCCGTGGGTGAGCAGGATGGCACCCAGGGTCAGGTTGTACGAACGCAGCAGAGCCATCGCACCGCGAGCGGCACCCGCACCAGGGTCCACAACCAGGGCGGACCCACCCGGCTCAGCGGCCAGGACGTAGCAGTTTGATCCGAAGACTGCGGCAAGAGTGCGCTCGATGAGCATGACGGCATGCTAGCCGACCCCTCCCCGGCCATTTGTCCGCTCCTGGATGATTCACGCGTCTCCGCGACGGTTTCGCCGTGCCCTGCCGACGGGTAGGCTCGGGTCTAACTGCCGCCTTCCGGCGGCGTGTCGTCGTCCGGCCGTGTGCCGGACGTGAACGGAACGGAGCGGGACCGCTCGCTCCACCCCGTCAGATCCGTGAAGGAGCGCAATGACCGAGCAGACACAGCCCCAGGCCGAGTCCACCACTCCCGCAGTGGAGTCGACGGCCGAACCCGGGCAGGCTGCTACCCCAATCACGCCGACGGCGCCCGCCGCCGACGAGCAGGCCACCACCACCGACGCCCCCCAGCCCGCACAGTCCTCCGCCGC
The DNA here is from genome assembly GCF_003287795.1 of Actinomyces sp. Z5. Taxonomy (NCBI): domain Bacteria; kingdom Bacillati; phylum Actinomycetota; class Actinomycetes; order Actinomycetales; family Actinomycetaceae; genus Actinomyces; species Actinomyces sp. Z5. The sequence continues at coordinate 19,394 of NZ_QMIN01000052.1, read as the reverse complement.
ATCGACGTCGGCGCCGGCGGAGGCCTCGGCGGAGCCGTCAGCCCAGAGCGCGACCGAGGCCGCCCCTCAGGAGGACGCGGCGCCGCAGCCGGCACAGCCCGATGCGTCCTCTTCGCAAGCGGGCGCCTCCGAGTCGGCGGGCACCGCCTCAGCGGCCGAGACCCAGCCCGCAGCCGACGGCGAGCGGGCCGACAACCCGCCTGCGGACGGTCGGCAGACAGCCGAACCGGCCGCACCGACCGAGCCGGAGATCGACCCCGAGGCCGCCATGGATGCCGCCAAGTGGGGCCGGGTGGACGGCGAGGGGCGCGTCTATGTGCAGGACGGCGGCTCCGAACGCGAAGTCGGCCAGTTCCCCGGCGTTCCGATCGCCGAGGCGATGGCCTACTACGTGCGCCGTTACCTCGACCTGAACTCCAACGTCGACCTGTTCGCGGCCCGGCTGCCGCACCTGTCGGTACGGGAGATCGACTCCACCATCAAGAACCTGGAGGAGTCCCTCAAGGAGCCGGCCGCCGTCGGCGACCTGGAGGCGCTGCGGGCCCGGTTCGCGGCCCTGAAGTCGGTGGCCGTGGAGCGTCGGCAGGCGGTTGCCGCCGAGCGTGCCGCCGCCAAGGAGCAGGCGCTGAAGGACCGCACCGCGATCGTGGAGCGCGCCGAGGCCGTGGCTGCTCAGGACCCGGCCCGCACCCAGTGGAAGTCCTCCGGTGCGGAGCTGCGCACCCTGCTGGAGCAGTGGAAGGAGGCACAGCGCCGCGGCCCGCGTCTGGACCGCCCCTCCGAGGACGCCCTGTGGAAGCGCTTCAGCCACGCCCGCACCACCTTCGACCGTCACCGCCGTCAGTACTTCAGTGAACTGGACGCCAAGCAGGCCAAGGTGAAGGCGGCCAAGGAGGCCCTGATCAAGCGGGCCGAGGAACTGTCGCATTCGACGGACTGGGCCGGCACGTCTGCCCGCTACCGCGAACTCATGGACGAGTGGAAGAAGGCCGGTCGCGCCTCCCGCAAGGAGGACGACGCCCTGTGGGAGCGGTTCCACGCCGCCCAGCAGGTCTTCTACGACGCCCGCCGGGCCAAGGATGAGGCCACCGACGCCGAATACGCCGGCAACCTCAAGGTCAAGGAGGAACTCGCTGCCAAGGCGGAGGCGCTGCTCCCGATCAAGAATCCCAAGGCCGCCCGCAAGGCGCTGCGCCCCATCCAGGAGGCGTGGGACGAGGCCGGTCGGGTACCCCGCAACGCGGTGCGTCGGCTGGAGGCCCGCATGCGCGCCGTCGAGGATGCGCTGCGCCGGGCCGAGCAGGCCGAATGGCGCCGCACCGACCCGGAGACCCAGGCCCGCGCCCAGGGGCTGGCCAGCCAGCTGGAGGACTCCATCGCCGAGCTGGAGGCCGACCTGGCCGCCGCGAAGGAGTCCGGTGACACCAAGGCGCAAGCGCAGGCGGAGGCGGCGCTGACCGCACGGCGGGCGTGGCTGGATCAGGTGCGCCGAACCACGC
>NZ_QMIN01000052.1:11878-17611 GCF_003287795.1 Actinomyces sp. Z5 | reverse complement strand
GACGGCGGGCCACACTCTTGCGTGAGCGTGTGGCCCGCCGTCGTGCTATGCAGCGCGCATCGCGGGGCTGCGGTTCGGTGCCGGCTACTGGGCAGCCGGGGCCAGGTTGCGCCAGGCGCGGCGGTGCAGCAGCACGCCGGCGGCGACGGATACGTTCAGCGACTCCACCGCCGGGTTCATCGGGATGCTCACCGTCGCATGCGCCAGTGCCCGCGCCTGCGGCGTCAGCCCGGTGGTCTCGGCCCCCAGGATCAGGGCCAGTCGTCCCTCCCAGGCCGACAGCCGGTCCAGGGAGCCCGTCGCCCCGGCGTCGAGCGCGGCCAGGTGCCCGCCGGCACGGGTGAAGTCGGTGGCCAGCGCCTGCACCTGAGGCCAGTCCATAAGAGCCACCGGCAGGGAGAAAACATAGCCGCGGCTGGCACGGATCAGTCGGCGGTCCGCAATGGAGGCCAGCCCGGAGTCCACCAACACGATCCCGGCGGCCCCGAAGGCGTAGGCACTGCGGGCGATCGCCCCGATGTTGCCGACGATCCGCACCCCGTCGAGGATCAGCAGGTCGCCGGAGGCCTGCAGTAGGTCCTCGGGCTGCACCGGTGCGGGTACGCGGGCAACACCGAAGATCTCCGGTCGCTTGTCGGAGCGGAACAGGTCCGTGGCCAGCGCCGCCGCCATGACGGTGACGGGGACGCGCCTGCGCGCACACTCGTCCAGTAGCTCACGGGGCGGGCGGGTCGAGTCGAGCACGTACACGTCGGAGAAACGCAGCCCGGCACGCAGAGCGTTCAGCAGAGGCTCATAGTCCTCCACCAGCACGGACTTGCTGGGACGCCCAGAGACCTTGGCCAGGTCGGCGATCCGCTGGGCCGCGGGCGCCGCCCGATCCACCATGACCTCTCCCTCGGGGACGTCCCCGTCTCCGCCCTCGGCCGCCTTCCCGGTCATCTTTACGTCCTCTCCTCGGAGCCAACTCGGTGCGCGGCGAGTCTAGTCGGTCGGTCCTACTTGAACTTGATTACGTAGGGGACGCCACGGAACTCATGGTTCGTCGGTGGGCTGGACGATTATCGTCTGGATCTCAGCGACGTGGATGGTGGTGGTTGTGCTGGTGGTGTGGGTGTCCATCGAGCCCGAAGCGCCGTCGGTGGCGGTGTAGGTGATCGCGTAGGACACTTTGATGTCTACCGGGGTGACGCTGTCCTTGAAGTGCGCGCTGGACCGGTCGAACACGATCTTGCAGTCCGTACCCTTGGCGTCGTTCTCTTCAGTCCACGGGATGCCGAAGCCGGTGCACGTGGCGGTGCCATCCTTAGGCTGAAGGGTCAGCATCGAGGCCGTGGCGGTGATTGTGGCGGTCGTCGACCCAGCCGTAGCCGTCACTTCTACTTCTTTGGGTGTGTCACCCGTGGCCCACACCCAGGTATCCATACCCACGATCGTGGCCCCCACATCCCCAACCATCGGGTTATAGCCGATCGTCGCCGTAGGAATCGTCACCGCATCCCACGCCGCCCGCGCCAACGTCTCACCATCAACCACCGACTCCGGAGCCGCTTGACCGGCAGGCACATACACGGGGGTCTTGCCGTCCAACCACTCCCGAGCATAGGCGTCAAAGTCCCTGGGATCATCCCCCAGGAAATACCTGTAATCGCACGTCGCCCGATACCAATACCCATCGGCATCCTCGGCGTGCTGGTCATACCCGTCGAACATCTCACCCAACGACTCCGCCAGATCCGGATCACTGGTGTTCTCAATCATCTCAGCCGTAGCCGCACCCGTACGCAACTGCTTGTACCAGCACACCGGATGCACCGCGGCGGTCACCACCTGCGACGACGTGGCCACCCCACCACCAGAACCGGAACCAGACCCGTCCGGCGCCGCCGACGTGAACTCCGCATACACCGCTATATCAACCGATCCATCCCCACCCTGCACCACCGAACCAGAAGACGAACCAGAACCAGAAGCCCCGCCCGATACGTCGAAAGCCCACGCATTTGACGACGCCATTACCGGCAATCCGATAGACAACACAACCAAGGCCAATATAGACGCCAGTCGCCTAACTAATCTCATTACTGCACCGTGCACTCATTTGTCGACAGCCTAGCCTCCTCGGAGACCAGCCAACCGTAACCTTCATTCGTAAACGTTACAAGTATTTCAAATCTTCCTCGAAGGTAATCTGGATCAGTATTCTCCTGGCCTGCGGCGTCGTAAGAGGTCAAATCGGACTGATCATCACACACAAGAACTTGGGCCTCAGTGGGACTCATGGCAAACACTTCCGTGACCGATATCCGTACCGTCCCTTCGATGGTCTGCCCAGATGAAGCCTCGTAGTTATTCTCGATAATCTGATACTCCTCGGCGGTCGTAAGCGGTTCAGCGTTTTCTACGCCGGTGCCGGTGAACCAGATGTTCCAGGTCACCTCGTCGTAGTTGACAAAGGCCTCGAGCACCTCGGTCTGCTGCTCATCCAGGTCCTCAGGGATCGACGTAATCACATGCCGATCGGTGGACAGCGACTCCGCAGTGACTATGCCCGCAGCCTCAGCAGAAGCCGCAGCCGACGCAGACGCCTCAGCAGCGGCGGCAGACTCAGACGCCTCCGCCGACGCCGCAGCCTCCGGATCATAGGTGGGGATATTCAGGGGGTTGTCATCCGACTCCGATGAGCACGCCACCAGCGGCCCACACGCCAACAGCAATACGAGCAGACCCGTCAACGAACGACGTAAACGACCCCGCAACGCAGCAGCTAGATGTCCCATACTCACGATCTCCTTAACAGTAGACAGGACAGCGACAGGCAATACAACACAAGCGCCCGGGCCACTCATGGCGTCCAGTACGGATCAGGCGTAGGCGAAGGCGTAGAGCTAAAACCAACATCATCCAAAAGCACCGCACCGTGCCTAACCACAAGCTCCTCAAGGATGTGAGCCTGAGTCGCAGCAATAGCATCATCATTGGTTCGAGTGGTGGAGAAGATCACAGCCGCAGTTCCCTCGAACCAGCCTGCATACGCGTCCCCTCCCTGAATCCAGGACACCACAGTCGCATCCCCGACCGACCGAACACGAGCCCCAGGCCTCGCAGACACAGTATCCAGCACCGACACACCTATATCCTTGTAGTTGACGAGCACATCATCTGCATCCCGAGCCGCCTGAATGTAGAGACCTCGCTCATGAGCGCCATTGACTCCACAGGTCCAATAAGATTCGATCATTTGCTCGTCGAGACCATATACGTTCGTTGCCTCGTCTAAAAGTGGGACAACATCCTCGTCGCTGAGCACCAAACAATATGGCTCGCTGGGACGCGGAGGAGGCAGCTGCTGGTACCCCCACCAAGCCAAACGACCCACCAGCACCAAAACCACAATCATCAACGACACCACAAAAGGCGCACCCAAACGATTAGCGAAGCCCCACATACGCTCAGACAACTTTGACGAACTCATGCAAATACCCACCTAGCCATCAGCCTTGTCGTGCCCCTCCCAGATACCTGAGCCGAACTGGATCTCCAAATCAGACGAGGGGACGTCGGGGCTCTCCATCCAGTGGTTGAACTGCTTCCTGTAAGTGGAGTCAGATAGCAACATGGTCATATCGATCTGATGGTCGTCGTCCATCCAGTCGTAGAGATCGCCGAGATCCTTCTGGTTATAGTCGATGTAGGCGGCGTCGGGCAGTCGTCCCGCGTTCGAGATCTGCGCCATGGCCCCCTGGAAGGCCTCCTGCTGGGCGGCCTCGGACAGGTCCTCGGTATCCTCTACCTGTGTCAGGTCGAACTGGCTCATCTGCTCGGTCAATCCCGGGGTTGCAGCAGTGACCGCAACCGACGCGGCCTGGGCGCCCGGATGCGGCACTACCGACAAACCCGCGCCGAAGGCACCCAGAATAGTCGAGGCGGCAAGTTCGTTGGCATGTGCCTCACTTTCACCATGACCGGTCAGCGCACTGACTGCGGATTGCTCAATGAACCCCAGGAGTGCGCCGTCATTCCTGCTGGCGGTCTTGAACGCCTCGTCCATCCCCGATCCGTCACCCAAAGTGGCGTCGGGGTACTCGTCGAGGATGGCCTGGTTGCGAGCCGTGGAGTAGCGGCCGACCGCGTTCGACAGGATCGACAGCGAACTCTCCTCCATACCGACCAAGCGGGTCAGTGCGCGGATGTCTGACTCGTGGTTGTCGGGCAGCGCGGCGGGCCGCGTCGCATCCCCAACAAACACCGCCCCCGAAGAGTCCACATTGCCGTTGATGACGTCCTCAATATCCGCCATGGAGTTGCCAAGAATAATGGCGGTGTTGTCCCTACCCGTCTGGGTGAATGCTTCCTCATCTAGACCGCTGAGGTAAGTCATCGCCTCTCCGGTCGCCCACGCGGCGCGCTCGTCCGTCGAATCATCAGACGGCATGCGCTGTGCAGAGGCCCCTGCCATCGCGGTCGTCAAGGCCTCGTTGCCCTTGTCAGGGTCCCAGGTGCGGTTGGTAAGCAACTCCCAGCGGTCCACCGAGGCCTGGCTGGGAACCCAATGACCTGAGCCGTCGACCGATCCCCCATCCTCGGGTGCCAGGTATCCCAGCGCGGCCTCGGTGTTGGTGCCCATCGCGGTCAGCACGCCCTGAAGCGGGTCCAGGCTTTCGCGCGTGTACACGCGACCGTATTCGTCAACCTTGTTGGCGGGCATGGGATAGGTCGGCCGGGTTCCGTCATACGGCAGCTCCTCCATCCGATCCGCCAAATCAACCAAGAAACCCGTGTCGTAGTACAGACCATCAACCGACAACAACGCATTCATCGCCGCGGTGCGGCCCTTGTGACCGTCCTCGGTCACCGCCGTCTCCAACGCGGCCGCAAGTCGAGGACCCGTGACATCATGGTGAGAAGCCGCCGCCAGGACATGCCCCATCGTATTCACAACCGAGTCGGTCGCCGCCTCATCCTCGGCCTTCGGATGAGCATACTGAGAGGTGCCGCTACTCGCAGTAGAGTAAGTGTTATCCGCCTGCACCTGCTGGACCATGTCCAGGAAAGTATCTACTCCCACGGTGTTTACTAAGGCAGCACCGTAGATGTCAATATCCTGCTTCTTCGACATGGCCTCGGCGATTTCCTCGACGGTGCGGCCGTCTTCCGCGGTCCCGTCCTTACTGGCCAGTGCCTGCTTCAGTGACGTGGCATCAGCCTTAGCGTCTGCAACCGACTGGCTATTGTAAGTCTTGACGTTCTCCGGGGTGTCCTCCACCCCATCAGGCAGGTAGTAACAAACGGTGCCGTCGGTGGAGCCGAAGGTGATGCCGGAATCGTTCATGGCGATCGCCTCATCCAGACGGGTCTGCAGATCATCGATGATTTGCTGGAGACCGCCCAGCAACCCCGACATATTCGTAGACGGCATATTCGTAGACGTACCGCCCAGTCTCGCCACAGCAGCAGAGGATGGAGTGATAGCGTACGCCTGCAAAGAAGGAATCCATCCGAAGAGCATCTCCCCAACCCCCTCCACCGGCTCCTCGACCCAGTAGTCGTTCAGGGTATACAAGTCAGAGCGCACAGCCTCTCGCGGTGACAGTCAAATCAATACTGGTGCCAATATCATCGGCCAGCGGTGAAGACCACACCTTGCCCAACTGCCCGCTAGGTCCTGTTGTGTAAGTGCTTGGGTGGCGGTGCGCGGTTGGGTGTCTGTGTGCGCGGCCGTCGAACCTGTCA